>JAHINB010000016.1 GCA_018896215.1 Patescibacteria group bacterium | reverse complement strand
CTCCTCTTTTTTTAAGTTCGGCTACAGCGTGACGCCCTCCCCAAGTTCTATTTGCGGCTGCGGCGCCAATTGCTTCTCCTGCAATTCCCGCGGGATGGGTATAAAATAGTATCTCTGGAAGTTTGGTATTAAATTCTTTTTTAAGAGTCTCGATTCGTTGTTTTACCTCTTTTGCTCCGCGTTCTTCGCAGGTTAGAGCAATGATAATTTGGGATTTTGGAAAATCGCTCTTAACAATTCCCCCCAAAGTATTTTTTAAAACTTCGTAGGATTCATTGACGGCGGGAATGAGGATTAAATGTCTCATCTTCTCAACGGATGGCAACTTACGGCAGAGGGACGACCAATCGGTCGCCACTTCTTTTTTGTATCTTTTATACCCAATATATGAGCCAATAGTATGGACAAAGGCTCGGTAGACCCAAAAGAAGCACAAAAAAGTGACCAAAAAAATTACGGCTAGAGGAAATTTATATCCTAACCATAGAGGGGAAGTTAAAACTGCCCAAGTTAAAATTCCAGGAACAGTTTGGAGCACTCTTTGAAGAACAGCTTCTTTTTTAATCATAGTTTAAGCCAAAAAGCAGTTGGGCATTTTGGGAGGTCGCGGTTGCCAGATCTTTTTCTGATATGTTTCTAGCCCCGGCAATTTTTTGTGCGACTATTTTAACATAAGAAGGTTCGTTTAGTTTAATCTTCGGATCAGATCTTGCTGGTTCTGGAATTAAAAGAGGCGAGTCGGTTTCGAGGAGGATTTTGTCAAGTGAGATGGTTCGGGCAATTTTGAGGATTTCCCCCCCGCTTTTGTAAGTAACAATGCCATTAAATGAGAGTAACAACCCTAACTTTAGAGCCAATTTTGCGGTTAAAGCATCCTCGACAAAGCAGTGCCAGACCCCGTTAGTCACGGAATACTCTTTGAGCGCTTCTACCATTTTGTCTTTAGCCTGCCTGCAATGCAATACTTGCGGTTTGTTAAGTTTTTGAGCAAGATGCGTTTGGAATTCAAAAATATACTCTTGCTCTTCAACATCCCGTTTTCTTTCTCCTGCTGGTGGCACAGAGTTATCAAAACCGCACTCACCAATGGCAACAACTTTGGGATGTAAGGATGCAACCTCTAGTTTTTTAAGTTTCAGGTCAAGTTGGAAGGGACTGGTGTTTTTGGTATCTTGGGGGTGGATTCCCAGCGATAAATACACCCCGCTAAATTTTTCGGCAAGAGCAATTGCTTTGGGGATTTCTTCTGTGGCAGAAGCTACGCAAATAATTTTGGCAACACCCGCCTCACGCGCTCTCGTTATGACATTATTGACATCTGGATAATCCTTACTTGCCAAGTGGGCGTGGGTGTCAATTAAATTTGCTATCTTAGACTTCTCCATATTTCAAAAATAAGGCAGGCAATAAAGATTATAAAATATCTTTGAGGGTTAAAGGCGTTTAAGTACCCAAGCAAAAGATAAGAAAATAACAAAAATGAGAGAAGTAAACTTCTTCTTAAGCAACTGCGCCAGAGACATTTTAAAATCCTTTTATCTTTAAGATGCTCTTTGTGGTGTCCTAACAGGTAAGACATTGGCAAAGACAAAATTAAACCCAAGATAATCCACAAAAGAGCAAAAACTCCTAGGATAATAAAGGTGTTTGCGGGGGGGATTTTTAAAAATATGTATGCTAAACTTGCGCAAAGAGCTAAAAGAATAAAAATTACTGTCAGAATAAATTTAGGCATAAATGTGTAACGCCCCCGATATTCATCGGGGAAATTAATAGGAAGTCTTCTTAAATCTTGTTATAAATTTAGGCATATAGGTATGTTATCAGAATTTGATCTCAACAAGGAACAACAAGACGCAGTTAACCACCAGATAGGACCTCTGTTGATTATTGCTGGGGCGGGAACCGGAAAAACTAGAGTAATTTGTGAAACTATCAGAAAACTAATTTCACAAGATGGGGTTTCTCCAAAAAATATTCTAGCTTTGACCTTTACCGAGAAAGCTTCGGGGGAAATGCTAGATCGCGTGGGAGATTTAATGCCTCTAGGGTACGAAGAACCCAATATTGCCACCTTTCACTCGTTCGCCGAAAGAATTTTAAGAGATAAGGGACTTGAAATTGGACTTGATCCCACATTTAAAATTTTAACAACCAGCAACGCCTATATTCTTTTTAAGAAAAATCTTTTTAAATTTGACCTTAGTTACTTTAGACCCTTGGGGAATCCCAACAAATTTATCGGGGCGATTTTAAAGTTTTTTTCTCGACTGCAAGACGAGGTGGTTAGTCCTTTAGATTTTTCTGACTATGTTAAAAACCTCGATCCCCCCGATATCAAGTGGCAAGAACTCTCAAAGGCTTATTCTTTATATACTGAATTAAAATTAGATAATTCCTTTTTGGATTTTGGAGATTTAATCAATTATGCTTTAAGGCTATTTAAAGAGCGACCAAAAATATTAGAGGAGTATCAAAATACTCTAAAACATGTTTTTGTTGACGAATTTCAGGATACCAATTGGGCGCAATACGAACTAATTAAGCTTTTATGCCCCGCGTCAGCTAATCCGCATTTAGTTGTGGTAGGAGATGATAATCAAAGTATTTACAAATTTAGAGGGGCGGCAATTTCTAATATTATAAATTTTAAAAAAGATTACCCCCAAACCAAAAGCATTGTCTTAAACAAGAATTACAGGAGCTTTCAAGATATTCTGGATGCCTCGTATCGGCTGATTAAAAACAACGATCCCGATACTTTGGAAGCAAAACTTGGGATTGTAAAAAATCTCGAATCCCAAAAAGAAAAAAGTAGCCAAGGCAACTTGCAATATAATATTTTGGCAACGGAAGAAGACGAGGCAGAGTTTATTGTTAAAAAAATATTGGAATTAATGGGAGAAAACCCCAAATATACATATAAAGATTTTGCGGTATTAGCAAGGGCCAATACTCACTTAGAAGGTATTGTGGCAACACTTCGTAGATACGGGTTGCCTTATCAAATTGTTGGGAATCGAGGGCTGTTTGATGTGCCACAAATTAAATCGCTCATCTGCTTTTTACGCTTTTTAATTGATGAGTCCGATAATGTTTCTTTATATCAATTTCTGGTTAGTGATTTTTTTAACCTTCCGGGAACTTACATCCTGCAACTTCTTAAAAAAGCTAAAACTTTAAGATGCCCCTTGTGGGAAGTATTTTTAGGCGATGCGTCGTTTAAGGATCAGGCAATTCTTATCAACCGCGCCAGAGAAATGGTTGCCAAGGAAAACACCAGTCGGGTTTTGTATAACTTTTTGGTAGAAGTTGGGTATGCCAAGAACATTATTAACACCGAAAGCTTGGAGAATAAATTGGTTGTTGATAATCTAAATCTTTTTTTTAAAGCTATTAAAACTTTTGAATCTCAAAATAATCAAAATTCGGTTTTAGCTTTTGTAGAGTATCTGGATTTAATTTTAGAAGCTGGAGAAAACCCCGCCCAAGCGCAAATAGAAGACATTGATACGATAAATCTCATTACTGTTCACGGATCTAAGGGTCTGGAGTTTCCGGTGGTGTTTTTGATTAGTCTGACCTCAGATAGATTTCCATCTCGTTCGCGGGGAGATTTAATAGAAATTCCCGAGGAATTAATCAAAGAAACATTGCCCACAGGCGATTATCATTTGGAGGAGGAGCGCAGGCTCTTTTATGTGGGGGTAACAAGAGCGCAAGATCAGGTCTATTTATCCTATGCCAAAAATTATGGTGGTGTAAAAGAAAAAAAGCCTTCAGGATTTATTGCGGAACTTGGTTTAACCAAAGACACAGTTAAAGATAGCAGTTTAATTCCTACAAAACAGCTCAATCTTCTTTTTGCTCTGTCGGAAAAAATTCCCATTAAGCCCCATAAAATTGCTGATGGGGAAGTAGCGGTGTCTTATGTGAGCTACAGCCAAATTGATATGTTTAAAAAATGCCCGTTGCAGTATAAGTACCGCTATATTTTAAGTATTCAAACCCCGCCAAACCACGCTTTTACCTTTGGGCAAAGTATTCATATAACCTTAAGAGATTTTGAAAAGCAGGCAGTTATAAATCCAAAATTGGCTACAATTGACGAGTTGTTACGCATTTATGAGAAGAATTTTGACCCCTCGGGGTACGAAACAAAAGAGCATAAAGAAAAGCGATTTTTAGAAGGAAAGAAATACCTAAAAATCTACTTTGAAAGGGGAAGACAGCTTTTTGGCAAACCAAAAATGCTTGAGGAAAAGTTTAGACTTTTAGTAGGTGGGGTTCCATTAATTGGTGTTATTGACCGAATTGATGAGAGGGTTGGTGGGGTTGAAATTGTAGATTATAAAACAGGGGGGTTAAAGGAGCAAAAAGAAGTCGATCGTGATATGCAACTTACATATTATGCTTTAGCCTGTCGCGACTTTTTTAAATTACCTTTAAAGAGCCTATCGCTTTACTTTTTTGAGGATGCCCAAAAAATATCCACCACCAGAACAGATGCAGATCTGGAAAGTGTCAAAGAAGATATTGTTAAGACGGTTAAGGAGATAAAGGTGGGAAATTTTGAAGCCAAAACTAGCCCTTTATGCAAATATTGCGACTACCGCCACATCTGCCCCGCCTACAAAAATTACTTGAATATCTAATTCGTTAAAATCGGTAAAAGCGGGTACTACCCGATTCGGGTAGTACCCGATAATTTGCTGTTAGGTCAAGGTATTCTCATTACTGTCTTAAATGTTGTTACAACAGGAAAAAAATGTGGTGAGACCCAAAAATATTGGTTTATCAACCCAGAATTCTTCCACTTTTTTCGAATCGCGTTTTATGCGACGGAGGTGGAAGAACTTATGTAATCGTGAAAAATCGCTAATTTTTACCAGTTTTTTATGGTTATGACCCCAAAACCGTGAAGATTTTAAATTTGTTATACTTAACCCATGCCAAAAGGGTTAATGATTTTTATTACAATTTTTGCTTTGCTGGCTCTTCCAACGCTAGCTTTTTCTGTTGTTAGTGACGAGGAAATTGCCGAGGTGCAAGAAGATCTGACAAAAACTCAAGATGAATACAACGATGTTAAGGGGGATTTGTCCGACATCAACTCCGAAATTTCCCAAATTACCAGTAAAATCAACAATCTCTCATCCCAAGTTAATGTCACCCAAGGCGAAATCAATGGAGTTCTAGCATCAATTAATAATCTCTCGGCAAAAATTGTGGAGTTGGAAGACCTCTTAAATAGATTCAATACGGTTTTGTTACAAAAAAGCGCCGAGCGCGATGGTACTATTCGCGGTCTTTATAAAGCCTCGCGACAATCCACGCTCCAAATGGTCTTATCCTCCATCGGTTTTTTGGATTTAGCCAAAAATTCTATGTACTACAAAAGTTATCTGGGTCAATCAATTGACACTATTAAGAGAGTCAATAGCGAAATAGAGGATTATTCCAACAAAAAAGCAGAAACCGAAAAAGCTAAAACAGGTTTGGAGACGCAGAAAGCTCGTTTGGAACAAATTAAAGCCACTCTTGCCACCCAAGTACAATCGGCTCAAGGGGAGGTTGCGGGTTTGCAGTCGCAGGCTAGTGCCCTAGAAGATCAGCTAAGCGATTTGTCGGATTCTTTGGAGGAGTTGTCCGAAAAACAAAATGCCTTACTGCGCGAAAAGTTTGGGGCATCATCAGAAAGGCTAACTGTAGGTGACAGCGAATCTGGCAGGCAAAGCTTGCCCGACCCAGGTTTTTCGGGAACCGCCTATGCGTTTTTTACTCGGGGCTATCCCCATCGGGTAGGAATGAACCAGTATGGTGCCAAAGGTAGGGCAGATGATGGTCAAGATTACGAAGAAATTTTAGATGCTTACTATCCAAACACTTCTTTGGAGGGGAAATGTGATAAAGATCTAGAAATTCCGGTTGCGGGGTATGGGGATATTTCTTTAGAAGAATACCTTTATGGCTTAGGTGAGATGCCCTCTAGTTGGAACATGGAAGCCTTAAAAGCCCAAGCCGTAGCAGCTCGAAGCTATGCTCTAAATTACACCCAAGGTGGCAGGGCAATTTGTACCGATCAAAGGTGCCAAGTTTATTTAGGACATGAAAAAGGTGGTAGATGGAATCAAGCAGTGGATGCAACTTGTGGTCAGTATTTGTCTTACAATGGTTCTCCTATTCCCGCGTGGTATGCCTCTACCGCTGGGGGTTTCGTTCGTTCCAGCGCCGATGTTTGGGGAAGTTCTCGTCCGTATTCTCAAAGGTTGCGAGATGGAGATTGTGGTGATTGGGAAAACTGCTCTTACGATGGACCAGAATATGGCGATTCTCCATGGTTTCATAAAGCTTGGGGCAAAGGTACCGAAAATGGTCCTTGGATGACAGAAGAGCAGGCCCAAGATGTTTTTAACGCTTATTTGCTTTCCAAAGAATCCTCCTCGTACAATAGCGATCTTTCTCCGGCGGATCAGGGTGGAATCAGCGAGGACGAAGTCATTGAGAAGCTAAAAGATGAAGATGTTGATCCCGTTGGAGAAATTAGCAAGATTGAAGTTTACGATGATGGCGAAGGATATACATCATCAATAAAGCTTTATAGTGCCAACTACTCGGGTGGGATAACATTTGACGGCTACAAATTTAAATCTATTTTTAATCTCCGCGCCCCGGGAACAATTGTTATTTGGACAAGTTTTTATGATATTTTAAGGCAGTGATACAAAAATTACTCGTCATCATCCCAGCTTACAATGAAGATGCATCAATAGGAAAAGTTGTTGGCGATTTAAGAACTGTGGGTTTTGAGGATATTCTAGTTGTCAATGATGGAAGTTGGGATACTACTGTAACTGTTGCCCAAAAGTTTGGAGCTACCGTTATCAGTCACATTTTAAATGTTGGTTTGGGGGGAGCAATTGCCACGGGTTTAGAGTACGCCAGATATCAGAATTATAATTTTGCCATAACATTTGATGCCGACGGACAGCACAAAACGGAAGATGCTTTAAAAATCAAAGAAGCCCTCTTCTTGCAAAAGTTTGATTTTGTCATCGGAACAAGAATTAAAGATTTGGCTAAAGGCTACAAATTACGCTATCTTGTCAACATTCTCTCAAATCTCATCACCTACGCTCTCTATGGTGTTTACGTATCAGACTCGCAGTCGGGAATGCGGGGATTTAATCGGAAAGCGTTAGAATTATTGCAACCGGTGACATCGGGTTACGAGGTCTCAACGGAACTGATTGGTCTTGCTAAAAAGAGTAATCTCAAGATTGGGGAGATTCCCATTAAGGGAATTTATACCAGTTACAGTTTAAAGAAAGGTCAAAAAGTTACTAATGCTTTTAAGGTATTACGCAGACTTTTAGTTAGCTAATATTATGATGCTATTTCAAATTCTTTTTCTTGTCATCGTTGCCTTTTCAACAAGTCGAGCTCTGTTGCGGTTTAGGGAAAAAGCCTTAAATTTAGGCGGGGTAATATTTTGGGTTTTGGTTTGGGGGGTAGGGTCAGTAGTGGTTTTTTACCCCGGACTTTCCTCAACTCTAGCAAATTTGTTTGGAATAGGGCGTGGGTCGGATTTAATTTTGTACTTGTCAGTAATTCTGTTGTTTTACCTAATTTACCGCATTTATGTCAAGCTCGCAGGTCTCTCAAGAAAACTCGATTTATTAATTCGCAAACTTTCGAAACAGTAGATCTGGTAGTCCTAATTTACCCTTAATTAGGATTAAATTGCAGGAACAAAATAAGTCGCGGGAACCACTTGTCCATCTTCCAACGATGCCATTCCCTCAAAAACATACACCGGTTGGGCATAGTCAATATTTTGTCTATCAAGAATTTTTATTTCGTATTGTTGTACGCTTACCGAGACCACCTTTGGCTTTGGGGCATCCACATCAAAGTAAAAACTCTCGGGCATTTTAAGATTTACCAGTATTCCTTTATTTTCTTTAACTTCCTCTATCGCTCCTTTAATATCCTTTAGGGGATATGTCCCAAAGCGCGAAGTATCCAGCGCGGTGTAATAAAGCGAGAGGTTTTTAATTTTATTTTCTGGTCCAATCATCATTGTCAAAAGATAGCTTTGATAGGGGAGGCTTGTTGTCTTGAATTCGCCAGCTGGCGAACCAAGGTTTCTCACGAAGGGTACGAAAACCGTATCGTAAGTATCAGCTGTCCCATCAGTTGGATACTGATTACCTTTAGAAATTTTATAGGCAACCCCAGTTTCGTCTGGGATTAAATTAAAGCTGTCCAGTTTGAATTCGTTAAGATAATTTTTAGCGGTTAAGACAGCTCCTTCTCTGGTTGGTCTGGTTAAATTATAATTTAGACCTTGATCATAAAAAGAAAACTGTTGGAATTCGTTCCAAAAAGTCAACGAGGCAGACTTGTCTCTGTTGTAAAAGATTGAAGATCCATCCTCTTGAGGAAATGCTGTCGTTTCTAGTTTTAGACTTTGAGCAATTTGCCTTGCCGTTTTTTCGTCAACTTTAGTATCTTTAAGATACTGATAAACTGGAGCGGTGTAGGCTGGCGCCTGTTCAGTGGGCACATCGACCCCAATCGTAGCGTTTTGCTCTGACTGATAAACAAACGAAATTTTAGGCGCCGAAATACTCCCAAAGATTGGATTTACCGCTTGCTTGATTTCCTCTTGTTTTTTGGTTGCAATTTGGGATTTTTGATACTCTTTATAGGCCGAGTAACCGCCAAGGATGAGGGCAAGGGCTAGAACAATTAGAGTTATAGGAAGCTTTTTTATAATCATATTCGTCTTTAAGTATAGATTAAATTAAGATACAATAAAAGGATGTCCCGCGAAGTTCAGCAAGTAAAAAAACAACACCCGGTTCCGCAAAATATCATGAGCGTGGAATTCAAGCTCATCGGCGACATGACAGTCAGGCAGTTTTTTTATGTGGCAGCTGGTGCTATTCTGGGAATTCTGTTTTTTAAGTCGGGGCTTCCCTTTCTTATAAAGTGGCCCTTTACTCTTTTATTTAGTTTGGGCGGAGCGGCTCTTGCCTTTGTCCCCCTGCAAGAGCGGGGGTTAGATGTTTGGTTTAAAAGCTTTATTCGGGTCTTTGGAGTTCCAACCCAAATGGTCTGGAAAAAAGATCCTACCCCTCCCGCCTTTTTCTTGTCGGATTATGCTAAAGCAGTAAACGCAGATTTAATTGCTATGACTCCAACTAAGAGTCGTCACCGACTACATTCTTATCTGGAGGCTATAAGAAATAGCGCTAGTCTTGATCCCCACGACCGAAAAGAAAGAGAGTTATTGGCTAAATTAAATTTTGATTTGGCAATTCCCCCACAGCTTGCGGGTTTGTTTGAGGAACAAAGTCCCCGTCTTTTACTTCCTGCCAAAGAAGCTTTTTTTAGCGATAACACCTTTACAGGTCAAACATCTCCATTTATTAAAAATGTTAAAAAAGACCGACCCCTGCGAAACATTGCATTAGAAAAAGAAATCATCCTCCCTAAAGATTATAAAGATATTCCTGTTAAGGTTGAGGTTGTTGGGGTTAAAAAAGATGGGGTAGGGAACGCAAAGGACGAAGAAAACGCACTACAAAAGAAAACTGAAGAATTAAAAAAAACCATGGGGAGAATTAGAAAAGACAAAGAGAAAAAAGAATCTAAAAAAATTCTCCAAGATATTCCCAAGGAAAAGAAAGAAGGTCCAAGTCCTTTAGTGAGGCTCACAACCATCTTTTTAAGACCAAAAAAATTACCTAAAACAGATTTTGCCAATGTTTCCCCTAGTCCCCAAGAAAGCGACAATTCTTTGTTCGCAAAAATTCCTAAGGGGGATGAGGGGGAAAAGAGGGAACAGAAGGAAGAAAAAGGAGAAGAAACAGCGACAATTGTTCGCGAATCTGAAGTTACAAATCCAAAACCAGAACCCCAGATTAGTAAAATAGAAATAGTAGATGCTGGGGTTGCAAAATCTCAAGTAGAAGACAAGATCAAAAAAACAGCAATGGCAGATGTTAATATACTAAAAGGTCATGTCTTGGACAGCAACGACCGTATTGTGGAAGGCGCCTTGCTTCTAGTAAAAGATTCTCAAGGCGATCCCGAAAGAGCCACAAAAACCAACGCTTTAGGAGAGTTTATTACTGTTACTCCGCTAAACAATGGCAAATATTCGATAGAAACTAGGTATGAGGGGATGGTTTTCAATGTGGTAAACTTTATAGCAACTGGAGCAAAACTTGATTATTTAACAATTAAAGCTAAAGCTACCCATGGCTAAAAAATACACGGCTTCTACCCAAGAGCATTTAGATATAGAGACGATTGTGAATGATCTTGTAATCTTAAAAAACGGGGGAGCGGTTTGCGTTTTAGAAACCTCGTCGGTTAATTTTGATTTGCTGTCGGAACGAGAACAAGATGCCGCAATCGCAGCTTATAGCGCCCTTTTAAACTCGCTATCTTTTTTTGTTCAGATAGTAATTAGAAGCAAAAAGATGGACATTACCTCATATGTAGAGAATGTAAAGCGTAGCGAAGACGAAAAAACCGATCCTAAACAAAAGCAGGAGATTTTAAGATACCGTAAGTTTGTTGAGGAGCTGGTTACAAAAAACGAAATTTTGGATAAAAAATTTTATGTCGTGCTTCCCTATACTTCGATTAGCCTAAGACCCTCATCGGATCCATTTTTTTGGTTCAAATCCCTTTTGGGTCTGCCAACAAAACGCCGAGAAAGAGTAGATGTAGGTTATGTGGAAAAGCGCGCCCGCACAATGTTAGAGCCTAAGAGAGACCATTTGATAAAGGAGTTTACAAGGTTAAATATTCGCGCGCGACAACTTAAGACCGATGAATTAATTGAGCTATTTTACGATCTCTACAACCCAGAAAGCGCCCGAATGCAAAAGGTTAAAGGATCGGTGTTGGAGTACACAGTTCCATTAGTTGAACCAAAAGTCGCGATTTAGAAATTAAGAATTAGAAATTTGTGAGATATGCTTGGATTATTTAAACCAAAAACTAAAAAAGTTGAGGAAAAAGCAAAAGGTGAAAACTCCGTTGTTGCCTCAATCGCTCCTGTTCCCGATGAACGAAAAAAAGGCAAAACGGTAAGTTTAATTTCCGAGGGATCTTTAGAGGTTCGTGATATCATCGCTCCGTCTGCTATAGAGGTAGATTTTGATCACATAAAAATTGCCAATAAATTCTATCGCACTCTCTTTGTTTCGGGTTACCCCCGCTTTGTTGGAGCCAACTGGTTGGAACCAATCATCAATTTTGACCATTCTTTGCTTATCTCAATGTTTTATTATCCCGTGGAGGCGCGGGGAGTTTTAGATGACCTTAGGCGCAAAATTGCCGAAATGGAAGCAACTTTATCAACCGATAGAGAGCGAGGCAGAGTTGTCGACCCCGCGGTTCAAGCGGCACTTGACGACGCAGGATCTTTACAGGAACAGTTGGTTAAAGGAATGGAAAGGTTCTTCCAATTTTCTTTTTACATCACAATTCCAGCCGACTCTCTAGAGGAGTTGGATCGCATTTCCAATAGAGTGGAATCGGCGCTGGGTTCTTTAATGCTTATTTCTAAACACGCTACTCTCCAAATGGAGGATGCCTTCCAAAGCACTTTACCCACCTGCCAAGACAAGCTTTATATTACAAGAAACATGGATACCACAAGCGTTGCCACCACCTTTCCGTTTACTTCTAGTGAACTGTCGGCAAACGAAGGCATTTTATATGGCGTTAATAAACACAACGGATCGCTGATCATTTTTGACCGATTTACCTTGGAAAACGCCAACTCGGTTATTTTTGCCAAGTCGGGTGCTGGAAAAAGCTATTTCGTAAAAATAGAAATTATCCGTTCTTTGCTTTTTGGTACCGAGGTTATGATCATTGATCCCGAAAGCGAGTATAAAAAAATGTGTGAGGCCATGGGCGGGGATTATCTAAATTTTTCTATAGACAGCACCGTGCGAATAAACCCCTTTGACCTTCCAGAACCAATTCTTGGCGAAGAACGAGATCAACTGGGGTTAAAAATTTTAACTTTGCATACCTTATTTAAAATCATGTTGGGAAGTTTGACTTCTACCGAAGAAGCGGTTTTGGACAACGCTTTAATGGTCAGCTATAAACTTAAAGGAATTACTCAAGATCCGTCAACCCAAAGAAAAGAGCCCCCTGTAATGCAAGATTTATATAAAGTATTGCTATCTTTGGAGGAGCCAGAAGCAAAGACTCTTTCCGAAAGATTAGAAAGGTATATTAGAGGGTCGCTGGCGGGAATTTTTGATCAGCGATCTAATGTGGACATTAAAAATAGGCTCACGGTGTTTTCGGTGCAAAATTTAGAAGATATTCTACGACCTATTGCTATTTATATAATTTTGGATTTTGTCTGGACAAAAATAAAAGGCGACCTTAAAAAGCGCATTTTAGTTGTGGATGAGGCTTGGTATTTAATGCAAAACGCCGACTCGGCAGAATTTTTATTTTCTATTGCTAAAAGGGCACGAAAGTATTATTTGGGGCTTTCTACTATTACTCAAGATGTTTCGGACTTTTTATCTTCGGAGTATGGAAAAACCATTATTACCAACTCATCTTTGCAAATTCTTTTAAAACAGCATCCGGCTTCTATTGACCAGGTTGCCGAAGTATTTTATTTATCCGAAGGAGAAAAGAGGCTACTCTTATCTGCGGGGGTGGGAGAAGGACTATTTTTTGCCGGATCTAATCATGTTGCGATGCAAGTTGTAGCGTCCGAAGAGGAACATAAATTAATTACCACAAACCCTGCAGAACTGATCAAAATGAAAGAAGAGGAGGGGGAAACAAAAGTAGAAAAACTTAAAAAGAAATTCTCCGAAGCTAAATCCGAACCCACCCCCACAACTCCTGCAAGTTAGCATTAACTCCACTTATTTTTCCTACTATGACAATCTTTAAATTGGTATCGTAAATATCCTGGTTTAACAACAAATTATCGGGTAGTACCCGAATCGGGTAGTACCCGCATTCCGACAACGAATCCGCACTTTATAAACTATAGGTTTTTGTGTTATAATTCCTCTACATTTCACGCGAATAGATCTAACCTAAGGGGGGTATCATGAAACGCAACGATTTTCCGTCCTCTTTTTTGTTTGGTGCCGCGACGAGCGCGCACCAAATCGAGGGGGAGTGGGGTTCCGACTGGCACTACGCTGAAGCATCAGGTCGTGTGCCAGCTGTGGGTATCGCCTGCGATCACAGGCGATATCGCAAGATTTTCAAGTCGGGGTAGTAGAGAACTACGGTCGTTTCTACCCAGTTTCTAGGGGGTTTGCGATTCCTGCGTACCTGTGCAACTTGTTTTCCCTCGTGGGATTTCACGGGGGAGACTGGTTGGGAGTGAATTACTACCGCTCTTATCAAGTAGGAGCTAAGGGAGCGGTAGACAGAGCGTCGGAACTTGGATTTACAGATATGGGATGGGGGGTTTACCCCGAGGGGCTGTTCGATGTATTAACGGCACTTGGGAAAAAATTCCATTTCCCTATCTACATTACAGAAAATGGATTGGCGGACTTTGCGGATGCAAAGCGGTGGGCTTTAGACTACAAAAGGTTTAGAGTTTGGCTTACAGAAATACAAAAATCTCTATACATACTTACAAGAATGTGGCTTTACGCTTATTTTTAAGGAAGTGGTTTATGGTGAAGATGGGAGACCTAAAGGAAATTGTGATGCAGATTTTGTCTTACAAACCACTAAGGATTACTACGAAAATAATTGCGAGAGGGCTGTAATCGTCTCAAGTGATGGGGATTATGCAAGTTTAGTAAAATTTCTTATTGATAATAAAAGGTTGTTGGTCGTGTTATCTCCCGCAAGAAAAGAGAAATGTTCAATACTATTAAAAAGGACTGGGGCTACGATATCGTATATAAACGATCAACGATCAATATTATATTTGTCAAAAAAGAAAAAGCCCCCGTTAAGGACAAAATCTTAAAAGGGTCTTTTTCGTAGTGATCGTAGTAATTATAACAAAAATAAGTTTAACAGCAAGCGGGAAATTTTTAATTAGAGAGAGAAATGAAACTAATAAATTACTTTCACTTAGGAGGTGGAAGAGTTTGGGGTTGCTAGATCAAGGTTTGCCATGGAAAGTCTATGGAGCAATGTGGAATTAGGATTGGACTCTTACGGGCATGACGACATAGTAGTAGTCGGGGATTTCATCAACCGAAAACTTGGCTGGGGCAACTGGACCCATAGATTCAAGAGTAGCAGTTTTTCCAGATACCGCGTTTAAAAAATCCAGCAAAAATTTTCCATTAAAGGCAATCGTCATATCATCACCTGTAATTTTGCATTTTACTGTTGCTTTGCTTTCGCCAATTTCGGGTGTTTCGGAAGAAACCGTTAATACTCCATCAGCCTGGTTTAGTTCAAATTTGACAATCTTGGATTCGTCTTTAGCGAAAACACCGGCAAGTTTTATAGCCGAAACAAGGTCGGCAAAATCAATTTCGGCTTTAACCGTGTGCTCTTGGGGAACTATCTTCTTGTAGTCGGGAAAATCGCCATCTAATTGCCTAATGCTAATAAAAATATCTTCGCCCTCAAACGAAAGAGAGTTCTCTTTTTCTAAAAATCCAATCGTAACCGGCTTTTGGCTTCCTGACAAGATGCGGGAGGTCTCGAGCAAATGTTTTGATGGCAAAACAAAAGAGAGAGCTTTTTCTTGAGCCTGTTTTTGCGCCAGCAGTTTTTCGGCTAGTCTAAATCCGTCTACACAAGCAAAAGAAATGCGGTCCTTATCAAGACTTATCTGTGTTCCGGTAAGAATTGGTCTGGTATCATCAGTTGCCGAGGCAAAACAAACCACAGAGAGATTTTCAAAAAGATCCTTGGCATTAATACTAAAGGAGTTTGTAACATCCGTGTTGGCGGCAATTTTGGGAAATTCCAAAGCCTCGACGCAGGAAAATTTGGAGAGGGAGTTTTCTGACTCTACAATAAGCATCGATCCCTCGGTGTGAACCAACAGTCTTTCACCTTTAACGGTCCCCAAATATTCGTGCAAAACCCTTGCGGGAACCGTTATTGCCCCCTCCTCCTCTATTTTTGCCCCAACCCAAGTAGTAACGGATTTTTCTAGATCAGTTGCCGAAATTTTAAGGCGACCTCTATCAGTCTCTATGAGGACATTAGATAAAATTGGTAAAGTAGCTTTTTGGGATACGGCTTTATTAGCATTGGTAAAAGCGTTAAATAGGTTTTTTGTGATAATAGAAAATTTCATGCCTGGTCTTTTTTGACTGGTTTAATAACTACTCTTCTTTCGCGACCCTCGCCGGTACTTTCTGTTGTTAAGTTTGGGTTTTCGGATACAAATGTATGCACGATTAATCTATCATACGCTGGCATGGGAGAAAGCCCCACCTCTTTGTTAAAAAAGATGACTTTGTCGCAACCGGCTTGGGCAATCTTTTTTATCCAATCTTCCCGCTCTTTTCTATAATTGCCAACATCCAACGAAATAGGGGTCCATTTTTCGGTCTTTCGGTACAGGGCAAGCTCTAAAAAAAGTTGCATGGCGTTTAGGGTCTCTCCGTGAAAGCCAATAATGTTGCCAAGGTGCTCACCTTCCAGAGAAACATAAAAGCGCCCCTCTTTTTCCTCAATAGAGACTTCGGCTGTTACCTCAATAAGTTTAAGTAATTCCAATGTTGTTGCTAAGATTTGCTCTTTTGGACTATCCATTGTTGTAAAATTCCCAAAACTGTTTGTAAAAACCAATAAAAAACCAAACCCGATGGAAACTTATAACCAATAAAAACGGTCATAACGGGTCCTAAATACATCATTTGCTTTTGCATATTATACATGACATCGTCCGATTTTTCTTCGGTTTTTTCGGCGACTTCCTTTTGCACCTTGGCAAGAGCTCCCATGGGGGTCATCATTTTAGTCATTACAAACTGCGATAGACCCGCAAGTATTGGCATAATATAGTAAGGATCAGGTTTGGCAAGATTTAAATATAAAAATGAGGTATTTAGCTTATGACCTGCTTCTGATCTTAAAAACTCAAAGTATAAATTGGGATTAAGGATAGAAACATCATCAACCGCTTTAAGAACCCTTAGAAAGACATTATATAAGGCAAACAGGATAATAATCTGGAGAATTTGAGGCAGACACCCAGACGCGGGGTTAATACCATGTTTTTTGTAAAGCTCCATTTGCTTTTGCGCCATAAGTTTTTTGTCTTTACCATAGATTTTTTTTAGCTCCTCAAGCTCACCCGCCACCTCTTTTTGCTTTTTCAGCATTTTTAGGGAGGGGAGAGAGAGGGGGTAGAGAATGAGTTTAAGAAAAAGAGTGAGGAATAAAATTGCTAAACCAAAATTATTAAATCCAACCTTATAAAAAAATATTAAGAGGTTTAGTATAGGATCAGTCAGAAGTAATTGAATAATATTTGTCATAATTAAGCTGGGTCACTTCCTCCAACATTATGTGGATTACAGCGCAGGATTCTCCTCACACCTTTTATGCCCCCATGTAAAATTCCGTACTTCGTAATGGCGTCAATTGTATATTGAGAACAGCTGGGAGTAAATCGGCAAATTTTTTGGGGAAAGATAATTGACAGAACTCCTGTTTCAAACGAGAGGAGTTTTTGGTAGAGCCGTATCAAAAGAATGACTAATTTCTTCATAAGATCTACCTAAAATACTCTTTTTAGGAATAAACACAATGTCAAATCCCAGTTTAAACTCATTTAGTCTTTTTTGGACACCTTGACGCAAGAGCCTTTTATAGCGATTGCGCACGGTTGCCCTTTTGTTGAAGTTGGTCGAAAAGATAAAGCCAAACCGCAAACCTTTTGGATTTTTGGCGTGGGCGCAGGCAATAATAAAGAAAGGAAAATTATAACTTCTACCAAGTCTCTTGACTCTTCTAAAATCATAGTCGTCTAAAAGACGATATTCAGCAGGAAGCATAATACTTTAAGAGGACACCTTGCGTACTTTTACCGTAAGAGAAGCTCTTTTTTTAGCCCTTCTTCTTTTGAGCACATTTCTACCACCCGCGGTTTGGGAGCGTTTTAAAAACCCATGCTTACGGGCGCGTTTTTTCTTTTTTGGTTGCCAAGTTCTTTTAGGCATGAGGGAAATATATCACATATGTTGCTATTATCAAATGTTTTTCCAAAATGTTAGAATGTAAGCATGAAAGATATTACAAACGCCTTGGAAAAATTATCAAACGCCTTTTCTAAAAGACCCGAAATACTTGCGGGGTATCTTTTTGGTTCTTATTTAAAAGGAACTGCTGTATCAACTAGTGACATAGACATTGCTGTTTTACTTGATAAGGATGTTTTTAATCCAAAAAGCTATCAGTATATGCTTGAATTGCAAAATGAAGTATCTAAAAACATCGTTGATTTTAAGACAGAGATTATCCCAACAACTTATATGTCTTATCCACTGCGATTTACCGCCCCACTTCTGGGGAAAGTAATTTATTGTAAAGACCAAGCTAAAAGGCTAAGAGAAGAAAAAAAGTTAGAGATAGATTACGAAGAATTAAAAGAGCTTTACGACATGCGTCATAAGATTATAATGGAGAGAGTAAAAAGTCGTGTTATGGCAAACTCCTAAAGCAAGTTGTGGGGGATGGTAATGCCAAATTTAGAGAAGGCGTTATCCAAAAGTATTATACCTTCTGTTCTTCTGTTTAAACTTCCAAGAATGACACCTAGAATTTTGTGTCCCGAATTTTCTACATAAGTTATTAAACACAATCCCGAATCCTCGGTATAACCGGTTTTTACTCCTTTAGCTCCAGGGTAGGTAGAGAGCAAATTGGTTTGGTTTTGTAGGTAAATATATTTGTGTCTTTCGGTTGCAAAAATCTCATATTCAAATGTGGCAAATATCTCGGCAAGCTCCGGTTTTCTCAAGGCGTATTCTGTCAAAATCGCTAAGTCATAAGCTGTGGAATAATACTCTTTGTTTTTGGGATTAAGACCACTGGGTTCCGAAAATTTAGTATTTTCTAAACCTAAATCACTTGCCTTGCGATTCATCCAGTCGGTAAATGTTTTGGCGTCTCCAGCAACTCCTTCAGCTATGGCATAGGCAGTGTCATTTCCTGAGGCAAGAACCAGCCCATAGAGCAATTCTTCTAAGGTATATTCTTCGCCTGGCGAAATACCCATGACATTTTCGCCGATAGTACCAGCTTTTTGCGAAACAACTATTTTTTCATCCAACTTTAGGTGCTCCACCGCGACAACTGCTGTGGCAATTTTGACAAGGCTGGCAACAGGGACTTGCTTTTGGGCATTTTTATTGTAGATTATGGTGTTGGTTGCCAAATCGACAAATAAAACCTCTTGCGCCGAGACCTCTGGAGTCGCGGTTTCTGGGGAGTTTCTAAGATCAAAAGATAGCCTTTGGGGATTTTTATCCCCCTCGTTTCTAAAAGTTGCTTCGTAGAGGATCTCTTTATTGCCGTTTTCTAGCGTTTTGGAGAATTTTTGGGGCTTTGTCCAGGTTGTTAGAGCAATAATTAAAATAAGCACGAGTAAAAATGGGGCAAAATACTTTTTAATTGGAGTTTTTTTTGGTAAGATGTTTTCCATGGTTAAACTAATTGATTTTTTTGCCACATGGTGTGGTCCTTGTCGCGCAATGTTACCTATTGTAGAAGAAACAGTATCGGAATTACAAGGGAAAATTGAATTCGAGAAAGTTGATGTAGATAGCAATTCGCCTCGCGCCCAAGAATTTGGCGTTATGAGTATTCCCACCTTTGTTTTGCTAAAGGATGGAAAAGAAGTGGATAGAAAAATGGGGATGATATCAAAAGAGCAGTTTGCCGGTTGGATTAAGTTGCACATTTAAGTATGGAAAAAAGCAATCATCAAACCACAACACTTTTGGAAACAGCTGTGCAGTTGGAACCAAAAAAATTAGTGACAGATTCTAAAAGAGTAAGAATCGCCATAAATGGATTTGGCAGAATCGGTCGCGCCGTACTTAAAATTGCTCAAGAAAGGGAAGATGTAGAGGTTGTTGCTATAAACGATCTTTCGGACATTGCAACTTTGGCGCACTTGTTAAAGTACGATTCGGTTTATGGAATTTATTCCAAAACTATCAATATCCAAGACAATTTGCTTTTTGTCGATGGAAAAAAGATTCAGGTTTTGTCAATTCCGGACCCAGCAAATCTTCCCTGGAAGTCTTTGGAGATTGATGTAGTGGTTGAATGTACCGGAAGATTGACCAAGGATGGCGCTTCGAGTGCTCATGTAACAGCTGGAGCCAAGAAAGTTATTATTTCTGCCCCTGCCAAAGGTGGTAATGTTAAAACGATTATTTTGGGGGTAAATGATGGGGAATACAAAGGTGAACCTTTGGTATCTAACGGTTCTTGCACCACAAATTGCATAGCCCCTGTTGTTAAAGTCGTAGAAAATTCTTTTGGGGTAGAGCAGGTTAGTTGTACTACTGTTCATGCCATGACCTCGGAGCAAAACATTGTTGATAGCGCCCCACCTGCCTTGCACAAAGATTTAAGACGCGCTAGGGCTGCAGGAAGTAATATTATCCCCACAACATCTGGAGCAGCTACCGCTCTTGTTGAGGCGTTTCCAAATCTGGTTGGAAAGGTAGAAGTAGTATCTCTGCGAGTTCCGATAATTTGCGGATCTATTACCGATTTTACCTTTGTCACAAAAAAAGAAACTACAGTAGAAGAAGTCAACAAAATTTTGACTTCCGCTTCTCTTTCTGGAGAGTATAAGAATGTTTTGGCAACAACATCGGATCCAATTGTTTCTTCGGATATTATTGGAAACCCGGCTTCTAGCCTTGTGGATCTTTCGTTAACCAAAGTGATATCTAAAAACCTTGTTAAGATATTTTCTTGGTATGACAATGAATGGGGATACAGTAATAGACTTATAGACCTATGCCAACACATCAGCTCGTAATTTCCCACCCTAAAAATTGTATTGGTTGCCTGCTTTGCGTTTTGGCGTCTGTAAGAATTTCTAAATCCAAAATTGGTCTCTCCGATGGTTTTATTACCGTTTATCCCAAAGGCAAAGAGGGCTTTGATATTTCAGTAGACTACGCATCCAAGAACGATTTTGAAGAAATTGTCACAATCTGCCCCAGAAATTGTTTTAAGATAGACGCCGTAACCATAAAAAAATGAATTACGATTGTAAAACGGTGTTGCAAATAAATCTAACTAATAGAACCTCCCAAGTAAAAATTTATAAAGATTTAAATTGTTATATTGGTGGCGTGGGTCTTGCTTTGGCGATCATCGCGGAGATAAAAGATTCTAACCCGTTAGTTTTTTGTACTGGACCTTTGGGCGGGTTCTTTCCTTATGCCTCCAAGATTATCGGGATGTGCATTTATAACAATACTCTTTGTGAGGCAGTTGGTGGTGGAAGAATGTCTTTGATGATGAATCTCGCGGGGTTAGACGCTATTGTTATAACAGGCCAGAGTCAAAGCAAGGTGGCAATTTCAATAAAAGATCAGCAGGCGAATTTTTTTGAAGCTTCAAAAATATCTCAGAGAGACGCTTTTAAAAACGAAGGGCTACCTAGCAAGCGAAGTCTAATTGAATTTACCAAAAATTGTTTAGTTGATTCCCATTTTAGTTTTGGCAGTAACGAACTTGCGACAGCTGGCGCTTTAAAAAATTTAAAAGCTCTTTTGGTCACGGGTACCCAGTCTTTTGCCGTTGCAAGTTTAGACTACTACCGAAGAATCTATTTTGATATTTTGTCCCGTCCTTCAGATCTTGCGGTGCCTTTTATGGGGTACAGATCCTGCGCGGGATGTCCCGCAGGTTGTAAATATTCAAAGAACGGTGAAGGGGATGTTAATATTGCGGTATTACCTAGATGTTTGGTTGCTTGCCAATTTGCTCAAAATATTTATAATGACATTCCAAGAGTATTCTCGTGCCTTGCGAGTATCGGCTATCATTATAACCACGAAGACTTAGAAGGAATTTCCGAAAGGGTAGGAAAACTGCATGAACTACTTAATCGCCAATTGGAAAGCCAATGACAATTTAGAGTTTGCCAAGAACTGGTTTACTCTTTGGAATAAAAATCCCGCCTTTAACAATTTAGCCGCAATTGTTTGTTCCTCGTTTCCTGTTTTAAGTTTTGTGGCAAGTCAACGCTCGGTTATCTGCGGAGCGCAAGATGTTTCTCTTTTCTCTGGTGGATCTCACACGGGAGAAGTAACCGCCTCCGATTTGGCTTTGTTTGCTAAATATTGTCTTGTAGGGCACAGCGAGAGGAGAAAAGAAATGAGAGAGACAATAGAAGATGTAAGATCTAAGATGGAAAATTTAATTCAGGTTGCTATAATCCCAATATTGTGTTTTGAAGAGGTAGAAGATTTAAAAGTAGTAAAAGGTCTTATCTCAAAAAGTATCTTGGTGTATGAGCCATCAGAAAATATCAGCAGCGGAGGGCAATTTAAAGAAGTGGATTTTAACGCGCTTTATGAAACAGTATCTGACATTAAAAGCAGGTACGGCAGTAATATTTCCCTTCTTTATGGTGGAAGTGTTAACATAAAGAATGTTTTGCAAGTAGCCAACTTAAATGTTTTCAATGGTGTACTTGTAGGTAAAGCAAGTTTGGAGCCTTTGGAGTTTTATCAAATTGGAAAAATATGGGCGCAGAAAGCTTAAAAAAACAAAAGAATAGGATGTTTTTATTGCCCCTAATACCAGTATGTCTCATTGGTCTTTTTTTTGTCTTTAGGGGAAATTGGCTTTTTTCCGCTTCGGTAATTTCTAAAATTATCCCCTCTAAAAATCTTCCACAAAGCGATGGGAGGACAAACATCTTACTTACTGGAGTGGACAAAAACGAGAGGTTAACAGATTCGTTAATGGTTGTTTCTATTCCTCAAAGTCCTGGAAAAATCGTCATGGTTTCATTGCCTCGGGATTTGTGGGTGGAATACAGAACTGGAGCTTCTGCCAAGATCAATGAGGTTTATGCTTACGCAGGACTCGAAACAACAGGATTCAATTCCGAGAAAGGACTCACAGCCCTAAAAAATTCAGTGACTCAAGCTACTGGAATGCCAGTTCACTATTTTGCCAAAGTGGATTTTAATGGCTTTAAAGAAGCCGTAGATGCCTTAGGTGGTATTAGAATCACGGTGCAAAATACCTTTGACGATTATAAGTACCCTGTGGCTGGCAAGGAAGCCAATACTTGTGGATTGACCGAAGATGAAATATTGGAAGGAAAAGATGAAGATTATGTAATTTCCGAAGCGGATTACCCTTGCCGTTTTGAGCGTCTCCATTTTGATAAGGGGATGGTGCAAATGAATGGTGAGAGTGCCCTAAAGTATGCCAGGTCTCGGCATTCAGTAAATCCAGCAGAAGGATCCGATTTTGCGAGAGCAGAAAGGCAACAGCAGGTAATTTTGGCCATAAAGGAGAAAATAATGTCACTAGATACTCTGTTTAACGCTAAAAAAATAAGCGAGCTGTTTGCGATTTATAATAAGTTTGTCGAAACCGATATCACCCTTACCGACGCCGAAGCTCTTTTTGAAGTGGGGATGAAAAGCGATACTACAAACATTAAAACCTCTGTATTGAACAACAGTAATGTAACTGACGGCACAGGTTCAGGGCTTTTATACACACCGACTGATATCGCATCTTACGCGGGGAAATGGGTGCTTTTGCCCAAAGGTGGTTCCTATTCTACGGTTCACGCCTTTATCCAAAAACTGCTTTTTGATGAGTGACAAGCGTCTGTTAGAATATATCTAATGGAAAATTCTATTCACCAAATAATTATCATAGGCTCTGGTCCGGCAGGTCTCACCGCTGCAATTTATGCGTCCCGAGCCTCGTTGCAACCGCTTGTTATAGAAGGGGCGCAATTTGGCGGGCAGTTAATGCAGACAACTCTTGTGGAGAACTTTCCTGGATTTTCCAAAGGGGTGCAAGGACCAGATTTAATGTTGGCAATGCGAAAACAGGCGGAAGATTTTGGGACCCGCTTTGTTGCGGGCGATGCCACGAAAGTAGATTTTTCCAAAAGACCTTTTACTGTTTGGGTAGGGGAGCAGGAATTTAAAGCTCAAGCTGTAATTATTGCAACTGGAGCCCGCGCAAAATGGTTGCCTTTGGAATCAGCCGAAAGATTGCGAGGTAGAGGAGTAACCGCCTGCGCTACCTGTGACGCCCCGTTTTTTAAAGGGCAGGATGTGCTGGTGGTTGGTGGGGGAGATACAGCAGTGGAGGAAGCTTCGTACTTGGCTAAATTTTGCAATAAAATTTACCTGGTAAATATTTTGGATAGCTTGCAGGCAAGCAAAGCTATGCAAGAGAGAATTCTTGGCAAACCTCAATTTGAGATTATCCTAGACTCCAGTGTTATAGAAATATTAGGAGGGGGTAAGGTTATTGGAGTGAAGGTAAAGAACAATAAAACCCAAGAAGAAAAGGTTCTAAATGCCACTGGAGTTTTTATTGCAATTGGACATAGTCCGGCATCCGAGATCTTTAAAGGGCAACTGGAATTAGAACGCGATGGCAGAATCAAAGTTATTGATAACACCAGGACTTCGGTTGCTGGAGTTTTTGTGGCAGGAGATGTTGCCGATAATAAATATTGGCAGGCAGTAGTTGCGGCGGGGTTTGGAGCCATGTCTGCCCTTGACGCGCAGAAGATGATAGAATCTTCTCATGCAACCATTGGCTGACAGGGTGAGACCAAAAACCTTAGACGAGTTTGTTGGTCAAAAACAAATCCTTGCCCTCGAAAAGATCCTATTCAAGTCCATCAGATCTGGTCAGGTTTTTTCGATGATCTTTTGGGGACCTCCAGGAAGCGGTAAAACTACTCTAGCTCGGGTGATTGCTAATGAGACCAAGGCAAGATTTTTGGAATTTTCAGCGGTTAATGCCAAAACCTCGGAACTTAAACCCATCTTTGAAGATATTAGAAAGACCAAAAAAGCTACAGAGAGAGTAATCGTTTTTATTGACGAGATTCATCGGTTTAGCAAAGCCCAGCAAGATGCCTTTTTACCCTATGTAGAAAGGGGCGATATTATTTTAATTGGCGCTACAACCGAAAATCCTAGTTTTGAGGTTATCGGAGCTTTGCTTTCTCGTACTCGGGTTTTTGTCTTGGAACGATTATCCAACAATGACTTAAAAGAGATTATCAATCGCGCTATCAAAGATAAAGCAGTTGGTCTTGGTGAGTACAAAATCAACTTTGATGAAGGAGCCTTAGATTATCTTATTGAGGGGGCAAATGGCGACTCCAGAATTGCCTTGAATGCTTTAGAAATTGCGGCCAACTCAAAGGGTGCAAAAAATATCACCTTGGATGTCGCAACTTTGCAAGACGCTTTGCAAAAAAGAGCTTTACTGTACGATCGGGCAGGGGATGAGCATTACAACACAATTTCGGCTTTTATTAAATCAATGCGCGCCAGCAATACTGATAGCGCTTTGTATTATTTGGCAAGAATGGTGGTAGCTGGAGAAGACCCGCTGTTTATCGCTCGGCGCATGGTGGTTTTTGCCAGTGAAGATATTGGGGCGGCGCAACCCACAGCCTTGGTTGTGGCTAACGCTGTTTTTAGAGCTTGCGAAACCATTGGCTATCCCGAATGTCAAGAAAACTTAGCTCATGGGGTTGTCTATTTATGCAAATGCAAAAAAGATCGTTCGGCCTATAATGCTTACTTTAAGGCGTTGGACGATGTTAAAAAATATGGTAACTTGCCCATTCCTTTGGAAATTCTTAACGCCCCAACTGCTCTGATGAAAAATTTAGGCTATGGGGCAAATTACAAACCGTATTCTACTGGCTCCCTCCTTCCCGAAAAACTAAAAGACAAAAAGTATTATTTAGGGTTAGAATAGATTGGAATAGAATAGGGATTATCCCAAATTTGGGATAATCCCTAATCGAGTCCTAGTCGAATATGCCCAGAAAGAATATTCTAAAAAAGTATCAAGAGGGTAGTTACTACCATATTTATAGTAGAGGAATTTTCCACCAAGATATTTTTGAAACTTCGGATGATTACGCGATTTTTCTCTACAATCTTAAGAAATATTTGCAGAAAGACTTTAAAGAACCTCGATTTAATAAAGTAACTAAGTTGATGGATTATTTTTCTCCTAACTCTGTTGCTGACGAGGTTGGACTCGTTGCATATTGCCTCATGCCAAATCACTTCCACCTGCTTTTGCACAATAAAGAGATTATGGGAATATCGCATCTCACGCGAAGGATTTTATCCAACTATTCTACTTACTTTAATACAACTAGGGGTAAAGATGGACATGTTTTTGAGAGTACATACAAGGCGGTTCTAGTGCGTAACGAAGATCAATTAAAACACTTGTCCAGATATATTCACATAAATCCTTTAAAGCTAGGAGCAGAAACGGATGTTCTTAAATATGCTTATTCGAGCATATCGGATTATCTTGGAGAAACCAAAAGAAGCTGGTTATATCCATCAGTTGTATTATCGAACACCTCCGATTATAAAAGTTTTGTATTGGATTATCTTAAATCTCCAAAGGAAAGCTTGGAGTATTTAGGAACGAGTGTTTTACTGGAGACATAAATTAGGGATTATCCCAAATTTGGGATAATCCCTACTTGTGCCTTTTGTGTTTCGACTATTGTGATAAGGTGGTTTTGGATATACAATCAAATTGTTATGGAACCTACATTTTTGATCATTTTAGTAGTCTTGGCAATTGTAACCCTGTTTAAGGGTTTACGAATTGTCTCCCCTTGGGAAAAGGGGATTGTGGTTAGACTTGGAAGATACCATACAACTTTGGAAAGTGGGATTAACTTTGTAGCTCCTTATATTGATGAGGTGATAAAAGTGGATACCAGAGAACAAGTCATAAGCGTGGAACCGCAACAGGTTATTACCAAAGATAATGTGGTCGTGATAGTGGATGCTGTTATTTATACCAAAGTTGTTGATCCAGTAAAGGCGGAATTTGAAGTGCGAAATTTTGGATTAGCCGCAACGACTTTAGCTCAAACCACTTTGCGAAATTTAATTGGAGACAAATCTCTTGATGAAACACTGGTTGCTCGAGATACCCTCAACGCCTCCTTGCGCGAAACTTTAGATGAGGCCACTCAAAGTTGGGGAGTAAAAGTTACCCGTGTGGAGTTGCAAAGAATTGATCCCCCAGAAGATATCACTCTTGCTATGAGCAAGCAAATGAAGGCAGAACGAGAGCGTAGAGCCATAATTTTAGAGGCCGAAGGAATTAAGCAATCACAAATACTAAAAGCCGAAGGCGAAGCCCAAGCCTTAAAAAATGTTTCCGAAGCCGCCGAAAAATACTTTAAGACCCGTCCCGAGGCTTTAAGAAGGTTGGAGGTTTTAGAAAATGTCTTGGCTTCTAATACCAAGTTTGTTATTCCATCAAGTAGCGAATTAATAAATCTGTTAAATTTAGATGGGGAAAAAACCACAGTATTGCCCCTCAAGCAAAAGAAGTAACAGCCTGTCTCAATGGCTCTAATCTCATGTCCCGTGTGGTAGAATTGGACACATGCTACCTACAGCTCATACATCGGTTGGTTTTCTAATTTCACAAATTAAGATCAAAGGCAAATCTCTCTCAATTAAAGAGGTTTTGTTTGTGATTTTTTGTGCTAATGTTTTTGATTTAGACCTTTTTTATGTTTATTTAGGCGGGCAAAAAATTTACCACCACCTTTTAGTTACTCACACACCTCTATTTGCAGTTTTTCTCATTATCTTGTTTACCCTTGTCTTGCGCTTAAATTGGCGAGTTGCCTTATTGAGTTTTGTGGCCATGCTTTCCCATTTTGTACTGGATGATTTATCTTATTGGTTGTATTTTGTGGGTATTGCTCACGAGGGTAAACCCGAAATCTTTTGGCTTTTCCCCTTTGATGCTAGGCGAGGCGAGGCTCTGCGTTTATATAGCAGTCTGCGGCCAACAGTGGGCGGGTTTTTTGCAAGTTACATCAAACACACAGTATTTATTTTTGAAGGGGTGTTTTTAATTTGGGGTGGGGTTGTCTTTCTAAAAAAGTATGGATTTTTAGTCAAGAAATTGTTTTTTCAGACCACTCTCAAGAGTAAGATAAAAGAATGATTACTCTAATCTATGGTGATGATTTAGAAACATCCCGAAGAAAATTAATTGACTTAAAGCCTGGTGGTGGAAAGGCTGTAACAATCCTTAACGCCGAGGATAACCTTAATGCTGTTATTATGGCATGTTCCTCTCAATCATTATTTGGAGATAAAACTTTTGTAGTTGCCGAATTTTCCAAAAGCCCTAATTCCGAAGCGGATTTTTCATTTATTCAAGATATTTCAAATGATTGCGAGATTATTTTTTGGGTGGGGGGTAATTTGCCCGCCAAAAATGACCTTCTGGTGCAATGTCGTGATGTCAAAGCTAGCATGTTACTATTCCAGAAAATGGCAACTAATTCCTTTAAATTTGTAGATGCGCTAGTTGCAAAAAACTACGATCTAGCCCTCCGCGAACTATTTTTATGTCTTAGAAAGAGCGATCCTTTGGAGATTTTACCTAGTGTGGTTTTTCAATTTCGTAATCTTCTAGGGTACAAGACCAAAAGCGCCTTAGTGTTAAAACTGCATCCTTATGTCCAAAAAAAATCTCAGACTGCGGTAAAAAGATATACGCAAGAAGAATTAATTTTAATTTATTGTAAGATACTAGAATGCGAAGTGGCAATAAAAACAGGGACAATGGATGCGGAACTTGCTATACTAAATTTAGTGGAGGAAATATGCAAAAAAAATACCCCTACATCTACTTAAAAAGCGAACCGCAGCCGGTAAAAAAATCAACGATTAAACTTAAACATTATCTTGGTGTAGCGTTAATTCTCTCTGGCGTTTCTGTTTTTATATTTTTTGTTGGATTTCCTATGTTTAATCAGGTTATGGGAAAAAGATCTTATGAGATAGTAAGCGCAGTGGGGGAGGAGTTTATGAGTGATGCCGGAGAAATGACCGCTTTGTCTTTAATTCAATCCTCTTTTAATGGAAATTCTAATTTTTTTCCTTACAAAGGTACACAAAAAGAGAAATACTTTTTTACCCTATCCATCCCTGTTTTGGGGATTAAAAATGCTCAAGTTGAGGCAAATTCTACCAATACCAATCCTTCCGAAATCCTGGTGCATATTTTAGGGACTGCTGAACCTGGATCATCTGGTAATACTTTTATTACAGGACACTCATCTTTTAAGTATCTCTTTGATCCCACAGATTATAAACAGGTATTTTCTACTTTGGAGGACTTATCCATTGGTGATGAGATAATAATTAATGTTGATAACACAACCTACAGATACGAAGTAATGCAAAAGGAAAAAATTAAACCGCAAGATGTATCTCTTTACAAAGAGCTTTTTCCTAAATTTCTTAATCGCCAAACTGTAACTTTAATGACCTGCTGGCCCGGAGGGACTACCTCATATCGACTCCTTGTCACCGCGCAATTAGCCAATTAGACGGTATAAAACTTTATGAATTTACATAAAAAACAAATCCAAACGATTTTTTCTGAAGTCAAGCAAATAGCTTGTCCCGCTTTTGACAAAGAAAAGGTTTACTTTACTGCTAAGGGAATAAATCACCTTCTATACAAAAACAGCAGAAGCAAAAGAGATTCTAAAAGAATAGAAACTAACACTCGTTTACTTCCAGGAGCAATCAAAGTTTTACGAGTAATGCCGTATTTTCAAGAAGAAAGTTACTATACAAAGGAAAGTGTAATTCACAAATTTTGGGCTTTTGAAGCAGTAGTCGATGATAGAAGAATAAAGGTTGTTATTCGTCAGGTGGGAAAAGGACAAAAGCATTTTTGGAGTGTTATTCCTGCCTGGAGAAAAGATAGATTTGGGATTTTAAATGCTAAAAAGAGAAACCTGGAGGAGTAAAAGTGCCTGCACTGAGCTTGTCGAATGTGCTGGCCGTCGGCTTTAGATTGGCCGAATAAACCTTACGGTTAACCAGCAAGGGCATCTTATCAGACGAAAGTAATTTCGTCAATCTTGAGTTGTACGGTGTCTAACACATACTATTCCATTTATTTTCAATTTAGAGTAAAATACCATTATGTGTACAACAGTGGCTAAGAAATTAGATAATAGTTGGTTTCTCCTCAAAACGAGGGATCCAGTGCCTTGGATGAGATGGGATGATGAAATAAAACCTTTCGATTCTAAGATTGACCAAGTAAAAAAGCTTATTATACAAAACCCCAACTCGCGGGAGGATGGCTATTATGGAGGAATTAATGAAAAAGGCGTTGCTTATGTTGCAACCTTTGTTTCGGTTGCCGAAAATCAAATTTCCTACATTCGGCGACCCTATGTGCGTCTAATACTAGATGCGTCAACAGCCAAAGAGGCTGTTGAAATCATCAAAGCCTTTAATCCTAGGATTGGTGGCAATATGTTTGTAGCTGATGATAAAGAGTGTTATGGAATTGAGGGAGTCCCCGAAAAATATTTTATTGAAAAAGTTAGTGACCCTGTTGTTAAAACGAACCACTTTGTTAATTTGCCAAACCGCAATTTGAGTTTTGATACAGAAAAAGGTTTTGAACAATGGTCGCACGATCATTACGATAGAGCCAAGGAGTTAATCTCAACTGCTAAAAGTTTAGACGATTTTAAGCAACTCTTGCGAGATAGAAAAAATGCTGAAAAGAAAACTGCTATCTGTACAACAAAAGAAGAGGATAAGTGCTTTACTTATTCCGCTTTTATTTTTGATACCAAGAATATAAAAGCCTATTATTGTCAAGGCAACCCATTAGAAAATGAGTTCAGGGAATACGGATTCTAGAATTAAAATCAGTTAACTGAAAAGTCTAGGGAATTTAGAATGCCGTCGCCGTTGGTATCACCTTCTATTTTATTATCCGCTGGTGGAATCACCAAATCTTGAGATTTTGTGGTGAAATTTTTGGTATCTCGAGTATTATTATCCAGATAATAGTAGTACGAGGTGTTAGGTATTAGGTTAGTGAGCGTGATTTCATGGCTGGTTGAGGCGGTATCTTCCGAAGCGGTTAGGCACGATCCAGTTTCTTGTTGCGTGCAAACCGTCGAATCTGTCCCATAAACTATATTTCCTACAAGTTCTTTTGATGTATTCCACAAAATCACCGCTTCGGTTTGAGTAATATTTGAGGCATTTGCATCTATCAGGCTAACGGTAACCTCTTGAGGAGACTTGGCAAATTTCAGCTCCACAATCTTCTTTGAAAAGAAGTAAATAGAAAAAGATATTAGGCATAAAAAGGAGAAAGTTAAAAATCCTCGTTTGGCTTCGGTACTGTTCATGTGGTTCTAGAGATGCCTAGCGGAGTAAACAAAAGCTCCGCCGACAGTTATAAGTACGCCAGAAAGTAGCATAAAAAGAAAGAGATTTTCAGTATTGCCAGTTGCAGGAACCGTAACTGGTGTTACAGGAACAGAAGTAGCAGGAGGGGTAGCAGGTGGTGGAGTAACCTCTGTTGTTGTGGATATTGTGTAAACCCCGCCAACCACAGTTTCTAAAATATCCGTACCGTTAGATGCCACATGAGAACCAGTTTGACCTCCTAGCGTAAAAACAAAATCCACAGGAGTTGTTCCAGTTGTAACTAGAGGTTTAAAAGAAATCTTGGCAACAACAGTCGGGGCGGAAATTAAAGTTGTGGTGTTATAGGCGCTTATTTCGATAACGCCAGTAGTTTTGTTAATGTTCTTTTTTAGATATTGCTCGAAAACACCGTTTTGAATAAGAGTGGCTTCGAGCTTATCCGGTTCATACTTAACAATAGCATCCACTCCCGAAACACTGGCACCCTTGGGGTCTACATTGATTGTAAGATCAAAACTGTCTGCCACTGTTTGAGTCTGTGGGGTTATGGTAAGCTCCGCCGCAAAAATATTAGTCGCAAAAGCAAAAAAGAACAACGGCGCTAAAAATATTCGTTTAGGCAGGTTTTTTATCATTAATTAATTTTGCCCATTTGTTAAACTTTTTGTCAAGTCCCGATTTTATTCGAGCCGATTTATTTTTATGAAAGGATCCGCAAGATACAGCTTTATCGGCGATTTTTTTGGCTTTGGCAAGTTTGGCAGCAACCGCATCACGATCTTTATTTTGTAGCATTAAATCTTTAAGTTCCTTTTTGGTTTTACGCAATCCATTTTTCCAATACTTGTTAGTAATAGCTTTTCTTTGAGAAACTCTAATTGCTTTTTTAGCGCTTTTTGTGTTTGCCATGGGTGCAATTCTATCAACCATCTACCACGAACACAAGAGGATAGCCAGACATATGCTGTTACGCGACATTAATTTTTAATTCTTTTTTTAACTTTTTAAAATAATCAACAGCATACTTAATCAGATACCTTGATATACCTATTGCCCCAAAAGCATCAATTTTGTCAGCATCAAAAAGAATTTTCGCTTCAATCTGAGGTCTTTTTGACGATAGAAATGTTGGATCATGATATTTAATGGCTAATATAGCAGGCTCAATTTTATCTTGCGGAAATTGAATTCTTTCTAAAACTTGCCTTGCATACGGAGCGCTAATTGGTCCATGTTCTCTAGCCCCCTCTGGATAGTGGCGACCAATATCATGTGATGGGGCTTTTTTCATTTCTTTTTCAAGCTCTTTAATTAATATTGTTTGCCACCTTTTTTCTGCTTGGTTGCTGTTGATTACCATAATTATTTAGAAATCAATCTCATGTAATTACGGAATTTCGCTTATCTCTGTTAAAAGATAAGAGTCTTACCAATATATTTTCTTCGGCTTATACCCTAGATGCGTTTCATGCTCAAACCGATTATAGCCAAGTCAAAGAAAAGTTTTATTCGTTTATTACAACACTACCAATAAAAGTAGATGTTCTAGTTGTGGATAAATTGCTTTGTTACGAACCGTTAAAACGAAATCCGGGGAAAATGTATGGGATTATGGCGGGAGAATTAATCAAAAATCTGTGTCACCAATCCAAAAATACAGAGATTGTCTTTAGTCGCAAAGATAGTAAGTTAAAATTGCGACAAGAGTTAGAAGCAGAGGTAGAAAGGGTAAGGTTAGGATATCTTAAAGACCACCCCAAACTTAATGCTAATCTAAAGCTAAGTTATTATCACAATCCACATTATACCCACGGTGGGCTACAAGTTGCCGATTATATCGCATTTGCCATTTATCAAATCTACGAGAGAGGTAATTAGGAATTGGTACGAAATGGTAAAACCTGCAATCGGAAAAATACAAGATATTTGCAACAAAAAATACTTCACTAAAAGCAATCCGCTGTAACTATCCTTTTGGGAAGTGCAAACCTTGCACGTCTTATTAAGCGAACTGCTTTAAATGAAGTATCTGTAGTTAGTATAAACCAAACAGTAAGCAAAAGTCAAACAAAATTTCCCACCACCTAAACCCTGTCGCCCAAATATTTTAGTATTTTTGGAGATTCTTATTACCTCAAACACTGTTGACATGATACCATCATCTCCATGACCGGAATTTTTTTTAAAAAACAAGAAAGCGTGCTTTCGGCAGCTTTTGTTATCTCCGTAACTTATTTGGTCGCTTATTTTTTGGGATTTATCAAACAAAGGGTATTAATTGCAACTTTTGGAGTAAGTCTTGAGGGGGATTTACCCACATCTCTTTTGGGAACATTTTATTTGGCAGATAGAATCCCTTCGCTTGTTTTTAATGTCTTGGTTGTTGGGTCAATTTCTTCGGCATTTATTCCAGTTTTCACAAGAATTCTCCATGCGAAAGATCAAGATAAGGCTTTCGAAATGGCAAGCGAAGTCCTAAACATCACGCTGATAGCTTTTGCAATACTTTCCGCTGTGGTTTTTATTTTTACGGGAACTCTGTCTCGCACTGTGACTCTTTTTAGTCCCGACGCCGACTATCCGCTTTTAATTTCACTAATTAGAATTATGATGCTTTCGCAATTTGTTTTAATTGTAAGTAGCTATTTAACCAGCACTTTGCAATCTTTAAAGCGCTTCATTATCCCAGCCCTTGCTCCAGTTTTTTATAACCTTGGGGTTATTATAATAACTATTGTTTTAAGCCCCAGAATTGGAATTTACGCTCCAGCATATGGTATGGTGTTTGGCGCTTTTCTCCATCTGGGGATTCAAATTCCAGCTTGCAGGGCGGTTGGTTTTAGGTACTTTGCTAAGATAAAAAACTTTAGTCAAGGCGCCAAAGAGGTATTTTTGCTTGCTATGCCCCGTACTTTTGGAATGATAGCCGACCAAATCTCCTTGATAATTGACACCTCACTAGCATTTTTTATCGCCCCGCCCTATACGGCAATACTCGCTCTTGCCGCATCTTTACAGAGACTGCCAGTAAGTGTTTTTGGTGCCTCCTTTGCTCAAGCGCTTCTGCCACGATTTTCTCATTTGGTAAGCCAGCAAAAGGATAAATTCTCGGATGAAATAAAAGAGGCGATAATCAAGTCTCTGTTTTTTTCCATGCCTTCTTCGGTTGTTATTTTGGTTTTAAGAATTCCTTTGGTTCGAATTGTTTACGGAGCTTCTAGATTTTCTTGGGATGCGACTATTGCAACATCATACACCCTGGCTTTTTTTTCCATCTCTATTTTTGCCCAAACTTTAGTTTTTATTCTTGCTCGAGCCTTTTATGCCTTGGAGGACACAAAGACTCCCTTGAAGGCAAGTGTTATCTCTCTTGTAACAGGTATTATTTTAAGTCTAACCTTTGTTTTTGGTTTTAAATTTGGAGTTTGGTCGCTGGGGCTGTCATACTCTATTTCGGTAATTGTCAATTTAGTCTTCCTGGTCTTTTTTCTTCTTAAAAAGAAGATTCTAGATAAAGTTGATCTCGTCTTTGCCGACCGTGCGGCAAAAATTTTCTGGGCGTCTTTTTTTACAGGAGTATGCCTATATATACCTCTAAAGCTTTTTGATCAATACTTATTTGATACTTCCCGCACGATATACTTATTGGCATTAACCGCGATAGTTGGTGTTATCGGGGTAGGCTCGTATATTAAACTCTGCTCGTTATTTAAGGTTCATGAGGTGGTGATGGTGAGGGAAGTATCTGCGATAGTTATCTATAAGATAAAGAAGTTAACGATAGGATTTCGAGTTTAGTATTTATCAATTTGGATAGACAAGTTTTGGGTCTAAAGGGGCTATTTCGTCTTGATAAATCTGGAGGACATCTGTGGCTGTAATTTCTGGTTTTGTAGCGTCATAGAGAACCCACACCCCCAAGCAAATGATTGTCAGGATAATAATTATCAGATCGCGTTTTTCTAAAGTCATAGAGTTTCTTCAAAATAAAACACCTTGCCTCTTACAGAAATTGTGCTTTCTCGGCGCAGTTTAGAAACTGTTGCCGATTCAATTTCGATAATTCTTTTGATCCCCTGAAGGCTTTTTAGAAAGTTTAAAACCGAATCAAAGTCTCCGCTTACCGCCATTTCTACAGTAAGTGTTTTAAGTTCAGTATCATTGGCGTTTTCATTGTAAGCGATAAAATTAATCTTGGTAACGGTAACTTTGTTTACCGTGGCAAGAGTATACACTTCTCTTACAAACTCCGAGTCGCCCCGACCACGGGTAACAGTACTATTTATTGTGTTTAAGTAAGTTTCTATTTTACTATAATTTGCTTTAGCTGTGGTGATGTTGGTCAATTTTTCGCTAAGCAAACTGTTTAGGGTGGTATACTTGTCAAGTTGGTTCGTAAGCTTTATTAGCTCAAGAACAGAAGGTCTTATGGCAAATCCCCCAAATAGAATTAGAGCGATAACACTGGCTAAGGCAAACGAATAGGCCTTTTTTTCTAAGGTGTGACGAATCCCAACTCTTTTTTGATACTGCAATAAATTCATAATTAAAACATCACCTCAAGCACAAAAAAGTAACTTTCTTTTTCTTTGTAAAACGACGCCTCTTTAAGCGAGATTTCTAAAATTGATTTATCCGCCACTAAATTTTCAATAAATTTACTAAAGTCGGCAATATTTGTTGCCGATGCCCTAATAGTAATTGGTTTGGTTACAAAATACTCAATTTTTTCTAGCGACACCCCTGCAGGTGTATTTTTTGTAATTTCTGCTATAAATTCCCAAGGTTTAATAGTTTGGGCTTTAGCTTGTTGAATATACAAAAGTCGTTTTTGAGTACTGGAAAAATCTGTAATAAACTTTTCTTCTTGTTGCACGATAGCTCTGTTTATTTCTGCTGTTTCTTTTAGATCTTTAAGGCGGGAATCTAAAACAAATCTTGTGGCAAATACCAAAACTACTGTAAGTTCTGTTAAAATAACAACAATTCTGCCAAAGCTTGTAATCCAGATAGAGGCCTTGTTACGAAACGACTCGTCCTCAAAGCTTTTTTTGGGAACAAGATTTATACCTAAGTCCATGTTATAAATGTCACATTCCAAAATTGGATAAAAAGAAAGGTGATATTTACATAGACCGAACATCTTTATCCAATTTATAAATGTGAGGTCTATATTAGTATAGTTTAGAAATGGTAGCAACATCAATGACATCCCAAGATATTTTAAATATTAGAAATTTTTCTATTATTGCCCATATTGATCACGGTAAATCCACCCTTGCCGATAGAATGTTGGAATGTACCCATACAGTCTCCAAGCGTCTTATGGTAAATCAATTTTTAGATTCTATGGAATTAGAGCGTGAGCGGGGGATTACGATAAAACTCAAAGCCGTCAAGATGACTTATGTCTCAAATGATATTTCTTACATTTTAAATCTCATCGATACCCCCGGCCATGTGGATTTTTCCTACGAAGTTTCTCGCTCTCTTGTAGCTTGCGAGGGGGCAATTTTGTTGGTGGACGCAACGCAAGGAGTCCAAGCGCAAACAGTGGCAGTGGTAGATAAAGCCTTCTCTTATGGTCTTAAAGTAATTCCAGTAGTTAATAAAATTGATCTGCCCTATGCTATGGTGGAACAAACTGCCTTGGATATTGTAAAAACTTTTGGGTTTAAACAAAACGAAATTCTATTTTCGTCAGGAAAGTCGGGGGAGGGGATAGATAAAATTTTGCAAAAAATTGTAGAAGTAATCCCCCCACCGCAGGGAGATCTAAAAAAACCCTTTAGGGCTTTAATTTTTGATTCCTCTTTTGATGAGCATTTGGGAGTTTTGGCGAGTGTGCGGGTAGTTGATGGAAGCCTTGCTGTTAACGAGAAAATAAAGTTTTTTAAAACTAATCAAAGCTCCTCCGCTCTAAAAGTTGGTGTGATGGCTCCTAATTTTTGTGATTATTCGCCACTTTCTGCTGGAGAGGTTGGGATCCTCGCGACCGGTTTAAAAGATATTAAACAAGTCAGGGTAGGAGATACAGTCTCTAAGCAAGGTATAAGCACAGAGCCATTGCTGGGGTATAACGAACCAAAACCAGTGGTTTTTCTGGGTCTTTATCCCTTAAATTCCTCGCGATTTTTGGACTTGCGCAAAGCATTAGAACGATTAAGTTTAAACGATGCTTCCTTGTCTTACGAACCCGAGTCGGGCGGAGCTTTGGGGCACGGTTTTAAGTGTGGCTTTTTGGGACTACTGCATGCAGAAATTATTCAAGAGAGAATTGAGCGGGAGTTTAATTTAGAAGTTGTCTCTACCACCCCAACGGTGGCTTATAAAGTTTCGTTGACCGATGGGGTAGCGATTTTTTGCTCTTCAGCGTCGTTTTTCCCCGACCCTTCTAAAATTGACTTTATCGAAGAACCGGTTTGTGAACTTACCATTTATGTTCCATCCCAATATATGGGCAAGGTCATAGATCTTTGTTCGCAAAAGCGAGCAACTATTTTAGAAAACAATTTTGTGGGAAATGTAGAATTGCAAAGAGTAAAGCTAAAATTTATCATGCCTCTTGCCGAAATGATTACCGACTTTTATGATCGGCTTAAATCCATTTCATCGGGTTATGCCTCGTTAGATTATGAGATTGTAGGATACGCTAAAGTTGATGCGGTAAAACTTTCTATTTTGGTTGCCGAAACAGCGGTAGATGCCTTGTCTCGAATAGCTTATCGGGGAAAAGCTTTAGATTTGGGAAGACAGATAATTACGGCTTTAAAAGAGACTTTGCCAAAAGAGCAGTTTCCTGTGGCTTTGCAAGCTGCAATTGGGGGGGCAATTATTGCCCGTGAAACCATCCCTGCCATGCGTAAGACCGTGACCCAGAAACTGTATGGTGGAGATGTTACCCGAAAAAATAAGTTGTTGGATCGGCAAAAAGAAGGCAAAGCCAGACTAAAACAAATGGGTCTCGGGCGGGTCCAAATCACCAAAAAGGCGTTTTGGAAAGTGGTTAAGATTGGTTAATTCAGGTTAAGATTTATGTTATCCTAATTAAGATGGAAAAACACAGGAGTCTTTTTATCCAACTCTTCCCAATTGCAGTTTCTATATTTGGAGTATTGGTTTTAGTTTTCTATTTAAGGTCGGTTTTAGTTAAACCAAGTAATGACAAAACATGGGTAAATACCTCCACCGAAAAAACCACTTCTGATTGTATTCGGCTGGAAGCGCCTTCGGATTTTCTAAAAGAAACCTGTAGAAGAAGTGGAGGATTGCCAAAACTTTCCACAAACACAAAAACAGGTTGTGCCATTGGATATATGTGTGATATTGGAAAAGGCTCATCAAAAACACTTTCTACTTATAAAGTACCAGACAATTGGGTAAGGTATTCAAATAGTGACTTTATTGGTATTTCGTACCAGTTTTATTACCCATCAGGTCATATTATATACGATACAGATCCTGCAAGTGGGGACATAGAAGTTAGAGATGCCGAAACTCAGCATAATGTGGTGGCAGTAAATAAAATGACAGTTTGGGGATTTAAAGAATATGATGGAAGTCCACAAGAGAATTGGTTTCTTAATAGTTGGTACGAACACGAAAAATCTAGTGGTTTAGATCTAAATGATATATCTTTAGCGCCGGTAAAATTTGCCAATGGAAATGTTTTTTACTTGGTATCTTATCCGCAAATTCTTGGACCTTATACAATTCTGCCACGGATTTACTGCGCCATTCTTTCGGGCAAGGCTATTTTTGTGCAAGATTGGGGGAAGTTATCAGAAGACGAGCTGTATTCGTTATTGCAAACTTTGGTTGTTAAGTAAACCCAAAAACTAATGATGCCAGTTTAATGAGTAAATGCAAAGGTTTTTCTCCTTTAACACTTAAACACTAACTGGCATCTCGTGAGCCTCTCAACCATTACCTACCATCCAGGGAAATATTGGTTGAGGAGTTGTTGCGCCATCGGATTTGCCTTCAGTACGCCCTGCATTCGCAGGCACTGCTGAAGGGCCTCCGCGGGCATTCCGGCGACGGTGGCGATCCGCGCGTTACAGCGGGTTGCGTCGCCCGCTCGGAGGGTGACGCATTCATGGTTGCTTTTTGAGGTGGCCAACGCCCACCCCGAAACAAAAGACGCAACCAGTGCCAGAACCAGCAAACCGACAAACAGTTTTGTTCTCATTCGACCTCCTTGTGGGTTGCAGACTTTCGTCATGCATGGTTGTAAAATAAGCAGAAATCTTCTGCCTAAGTGCTTGTATTATACCACAAAACCCTATAGTTAGTAAAGGCGCTGGTGAGGCGTTTTGGAAAGTGGTTAAGATTGGGTAAGAGACCTTGCCAAAAACACTTCTCGCTTGTAGAATAAACTATATGGAAATTCTTAACTTACCTTTAACCATTAAGGTCTTTAAAGAAGGATCTTCTAAAGAAAGTCCTTATGTTGCCTATAATCCCGTAGATGGAGCAAAAGAAGACGGGACTTTAGATCAACTTTTAGAAGAATCAGTTTTTGCTGTTAACACAACTAAAAGTATACCTAGTACCGTAGTCTAGTCAACGGTACTGATGTACCAAGGTGTTTAAAGTAAATTTTTTTTCGTTAAAATTTCTAAGTAACCTTCTGCACTCAGCGGACAGTTGTTAAGATCGTAAAGTTGTTGCTTGTTATCTAGTTTTAACTGAGATTTTATAGATTGCATCTCAAATTCTCTTAAATCTCCTGTTCTATGAGAGTGGTATGTTCTAAGAATATATTTTCCGTTGTAATAACAATTGTAAATGGTGTGATGGGATTGTTTAACTTTTACTTCGAGTACCTTTGAGACTTTTTTACCGATTACTTTTTTCTCAAAGTCACTTATAGTCATGTTTATCTCTTTTCAATTAGGTCTTCTAAAAGAACCTTCCACTTTTTAGGTTCTTTGCCAAGATTCTTTGCATCTATTTGTTCCATTTCCTCAAACAGCTCCAAGATATTTATTTTCAATTCATCTAGTGCATCTGTTCTATCAACGCCAGATGCGATCAAGTTAAGTTCAATTAGTTCTGCTACATAAAGATTTTCAGTAAATCTAACTTGACACATCAAAGGACATTTCAACTTATGTTTTTTAGAGTTTAAGGAATGAATAGGTATAATCTCTAAGGAATTAGCACTTAGTACAGCATTTTTTATAATTTCCACATTAAAATCAATATTGTTGAGGGTGTTTAATGGAATCACGAAGTTTATTGTTGATAGGGTATCTGCCTCTAAATACTTGACCACCTCTTCCTTTAATTTTGTTGATGTAATGTTGTACTCCATGGTTTAGCTGTTAGCTGTAACTTCGAATTTTACTTCTGCTTCTACATTATCTTCCACAAATATTTCTGCACAGTAAACACCTTCTTCTGATAATTGTAGATTGTGTACCCCAAATATAGCTCCAACGGTTTGCACCTCTTTTGATGGATCTACGGAAACATTAATAGACAAACCTACATCGGAATAGTTACCATCAGGTCTTTTAATTTTTAATTTAGTTACTAACTCCTTTCTATCTGGTTGTAACCCCTTTAATTCAAAATTTACTACAATGTATAGTTTTGCATACACTCCTGGTAGGGCGAAACGAACTTTGATGACATCAAACACATTAAAAAGTGTAATCTTATTATCCTTGTCAAGGGATGTATTTTCGCAAAGAAGTGCGAAGTTTTTAGTTATTTGCATAGGTTGTATTATACCACTAAAAATATATCACCTATTGGATATTTCTCAAACCGTAAGTTTTAACGAGTACTACCCGATAAAACTATCTCTTAAGTTCATAAGTCGAACTCTTAGTAGAACCGCGTTTGGCGACTATTTTGTGTTTTATCAAGTCCTTTAAATCCCGTAACACTGTATCTTCGGAAATATTGGGAAACAGTTTTTCAAAATCTTTATTTGTAAGTCTTCCGTAATTAGTTAACCAATCAATGATTTTCTCTTCCCTCTCTGATAGGTAAACTTGACCAACGGTATTTTTAAGTTTGGCATCGCGAGACATTTTTAAAACCCGCTCTTTAATCTGTGTTAATTCTATGGCAAGACCCTCGCAGAAGTACTCAATCCAGACTGTTAAATTGGTGTGACCATCACTAATCGCTTTGTAATAAGCTAAAACATCTCGGTCGTAATATTCCTCCAGCGAAAAGAATTTTTTAATGTCGTAGCCCTCAAGGTATAAGCTCAAAGTGGCGCAAGCGCGAGCAGTTCTGCCGTTGCCGTCAACAAAGGGGTGAATCGAAACAATTCTCTCGTGGACTATCGAGGCTTTAATTGCTGGATGCAGAGTTTTTGCCTCATCCCCGTTTATGTACTCAATAAATTGTTCCATGTGGGCAACCACCTCATCCGCTGGCGGTGGGGTAAAAATAGTTTCTTGGGTGACAAGGTTCATGAAGTAGTTTTGGTTATGGCGGTAACTTCCGCGGTAAACATCCCCGACTACTTTTTCGGTTGAGATGTGATTGATGTGTTTTACCGTCCTGGAGGTGATGCTCTGATCTCTGTAGGAGTCAATAAAAGCAATCACTTTGCGGTAGTTAATGACTTCTTGAATGTCTCTTTCGCGACCTATGACCTCTTCGCCTTTGCCGTCAATAATCTTGCGGACATTTCCCAAATTTAATTTGTTGCCTTCTACAGCGGTTCCAAAGTGAGCCATACGAACAAAAGCGTCATTTTTAAATTGGCGCTCGTATAGTGGGAGTAGGGGAGAAGTCTCAATAATCGCCTTGGCGTTTTCCACAGCAGAAACGCTTTTTAAAATGCTTGAAGTGATGGTAAATTGGGGTTGGTAACTCATGCGTTAATTCTACGGGAATAATGCGGGAATTGTCAAGGGTGATATAATCTATCAAATGACATTTAGCGAACTCTCCAAATATTTTCAACAAATTGAATCCACGCCCAAACGCTTGGAAATGACTGCAATTCTGGCGAGTCTCGTCAAAGACTTATCACCCGACGAGGTAGATGTTGCAATGTACCTCTCTTTAGGCTACTTAACCCCGCCCTTTAGATCCACGCAATTTAGCGTAGCACAAAAATTAATGTTGCGGGCAATTTCGTTAGCGTTTAATATATTCCCCCCGCGTAAAACGCGGTTGGAATATGAAACGCCCCCGACACACGGTCGGGGAAATTTATCGGAAGAGGTATCCTCTAAATCTTGTTATAAACCATTTGTTGATGTTGTTGATTATGCCAACAAGGTTGGGGATTTAGGAATTGTTGCACAGAGTCTTTCCAAAGTGCACGACTCCTCACTTTTAGTATCTCCAGTTTACGAGAAGTTAAAAGAAATAGCTCTTGAGAATGGGGAAGGATCACAGGAAAGAAAGCTGACCAAAATTGCCAGTCTTTTAAATCAATTGGACCCCATATCAAACAAATTTGTGGTACGGATAATTTTGGGAACCATGCGTTTGGGGTTTTCGGATATTACGGTGATTGAGGCGCTTTCGTGGTATTTAGCAGGGGATAAAAGCCTTAAAGCAAAAATAGAATCTCGCTACCGAATTCATCCGGATATTGGTTTTTTGGCAAAAGTTATTAAAGAAAATGGAATTGCAGGACTTAAAAAAGTGGATTTGGAAGTTGGCGTGCCAGTTCTGGTGGCAAAATGCGCCCGAGTGGCCACAGCCGAGGAAGCCATGGATAAAATTGGAGAACAGGCTGTTGCGGAGGATAAATATGATGGAACAAGGGTGCAAATTCACCTTAATTCCGGAAGAGTCTGGACTTTCACTCGTAATTTGGAGGAGTCAACTTACCAATTTCCCGATCTGGTAGAGGCAGTTTTAGCTAATGTTAAAGCAGAAAATGCTATTTTGGATGCCGAGGCAATTGGGTACAATGTCAAAACTGGCGATTTTATTCCCTTTCAACAAACTATCAAACGCAAGCGCAAGCACCAGGTGGCGCAAAACGCCTTGGATATTCCTTTAACTTTGCGGGTTTTTGATCTTTTGTATTTAAATGGCGAAAGCCTCATTGATAAACCCCTACATGAAAGATGGGAAATTTTAAGAAGCATTCTTTCCCCAACGGAAAAAATTCAACTAGCCAATCGAGCCAATATATCTAATTCCAACCAGTTGCTCAAAGTTTTTGAAAACGCTGTGTCTCGTGGGCTAGAGGGGGTCGTAATAAAGAACCCTAATGCTAAATATGCGGTAGGGAACAGGGGGTTTGCTTGGATTAAATTTAAAAGAGAAGAAACCGGGGGGTTGGAAGATACCATAGACGCCGTGGTTTTGGGGTACTATTTTGGCGCCGGCAAAAGAACCGTGTTTGGCATTGGGGCGTTTTTAATTGGGGTTTATGATAGTAGTACCGACAGCTTTAAAACAGTCTCTAAAATTGGAACCGGTTTAACTGATGAGCAATGGGTGGAACTAAAGGAAAAATGCGATGCCATAAAAGTGGCGGAGGTTCCCAAAAATGTGGCTATTCCCAAAGAGCTATTTTGCGATGTCTTTGTCGCGCCTAAAATGGTAGTAGTGGTGCGGGCGGACAATATCACCGTTTCACCCTTGCACACTGCAGGTTACGCTATGAGGTTTCCAAGGCTTATAGAGTATCGGGAAGATAAATCACCGCTTGATGCCACAAGTTTAAAAGAGCTTGCAGATATCTACAAATTACAAAAAAAGACCTAAAATCTCCACCCCATTGTAAGGGTTTTTTTGTGATAAAATGATATTTATCTGGAGGTGATGAGTAATGGAAAAAACCAAGAACAAAAATCAAAGCCATCTTTACGGGGCGTTATGTTATTTTTGGGTTTTGTCGCTGGTCTTTTTAATTCTTAAAAAAGACGATGAATTTGTAAAATTCCACGCCAAACAAGGGTTAGTTCTTTTTGTAGCCAGCTTTTTAACCTGGGTTCCTTTAATTGGGTGGTTGGTAGCTTTTGGGGTATTTTTATTAGCCGTTGCTGGGTTTATCAAAGCCTTGCAAGGTGAGAAATACCGCTTGCCGATAGTTGCCGATTTGGCAGAAAAGCTTAATCTTTGAGGCTTTTGAGCTTCCACATAAAAAGACGGGCGGGAACTTTGGCGCGAGATGCTTTAACAAATTCCAAAGCGTCGAGCAATTTGTTGCGATTAACTGTTTTGGCAAGTTTAATGTAAAGCGACTTGTGAGCAAAGTCGTTTAGCTGTTGCGCCATTCTATAGCCAAAATCCTGAAATTCGTGCTTGGAGTAGGACATTTTGTTTGCCGGTCGGTTAGAAAGTATTTGTTTAAGGGAGTCCATTCATATATCATATATTTATCTTATGCTAGTTTGCAACCCGTAGGGTTAGCAAAGTAGCTTAGATGTATACAATTGTTATGTTGCTGAAACAACTTTTTAAAAGACACTCTCTGAACTTGCTTTTGGCGCTGGTTCTTTTTATTTTAATTTTGGCGTTGCGCTTGGAGGCTCACCCAATTTCTATGATTTGGATATTTGCCGGGTGCATCTCGGGGTCATTCCTGCTGGATTTAGATTATTACCTTTTTGCTTTTTTGGTGGAACCTTCCCACCACTTTAGTATTCGAGTTAAAGAATTTTTTCATCAGAAGAATTTTTTGGGAATGGTGGCGTATGTTGGAACTCACACAGACTCTCTACCGCGATTAACGCTACACAGCGCGTTGTTTCAAGTTATTTTGGCAGTTGTGGTGTTATATGTTTTAACCTCCTCGGCAAGTTTGTTTGGACAGGCTTTTGTGCTTTCGGGGTTTTTGTCGAGTATTTACAAGATGCTGGACCAGCATTTTAAAACAAAGAATGTTGACAGCTGGTTTTGGATTTTAAAAGAGAAACCAACTAAAAGGTTTATAAAAATCTATCTAGCTTCTCTTGTAGTTGTCTTTTTATACTCATTAACATTTGTGGGGTAGGGAGGATCCTGCCCTTCTACGCTTCTCAACAGGCTCAAAGCTTCGCAGGGCACAAGAAAATGTAATCCCGACTTTAGGTCGGGAAACATTTTCTAGTGGCGGTGTGCGTTCGAAAAAATTCGAACTGATTTCGCCCAAAATTTGTAGGGCGGGCGGAATTCCCCCCAGACCCCCCTTCCGCCCGCCGCACCTGTCCGCCTCTGGCGGAGAAGCGATCCTTTCGGATTGGACGATTTCAAGTTTTTCGTTCCACTATTAGCGGAACTCTGGGCTTCGCCCAGTTTGGCGGCAAATTCTTAACTAATTATATTATGTTTTTTGAATACTTCCAAAAATGTTGGCGTTGCAAATCCAAATGAATAGGTTGCGTTTAACGTCTCAATAAATGCTTTTTCTTTGTACACTTTCAGTTGTTTTACACCTTCATCGGAAATTACATTTTCTCTTTCATTAATTCTTAAAACTTTATATCCCTTTACAATAGAGACAACTTTTCCTGTTTTTGTATCAAAAATTGGACCGCCGCTATTCCCGGGATTAAAAGCAAGAGTAAATTCGTATAGAAAATCTTTTTCAGATGTTTGGTATCGGCAATTAACAACCCCTTGATCAGCTCGAAGCAAAACATTTCCTATCAATGGCTTATTTATATCTTTTTCTTGAAATTCCAATTTGCAAAGCGGATATCCCAAAACACCAACTTCAGATCCAATTGGTAAAAATTCTTTTGATATTCTAATAAAATCATTTCTATCGGCAAAAATTTTGTCGCCGACTTGATAAAATTCGCTATCTAAGTAAATTAGAGCAAGATCAATATCAGCAAAGACAAATATTTCCCTGTCTAGTTTTGGTTCAAATATTCTACAATGCCAGTTGTTTTCATCGTCGTGTCTCAGAAGATAGTACTTATCACCGTCTTGATGTTGAGCAAGTTCGCCTTTTTCTGGGTCATTAATGACATGTGCGGCAGTTACAAAACGACTAGGTGCAGCAACGAATCCTGATCCTAAAGTAATCCAATTTATTCCTTCTTTTTCATCAACTATAACCTTTCTCCCACGGACAACGATATAAACAGATTTTTTCAACCATTTAATACACTCTGAGAAAGAATGAAAATTTTCAGGTCTTTTGGGCGGTTTTGGTCCTTGATATTTTTTATTTTTTCTATTCTTCTTTGACATAATTTTTGTAAAATCGATTAATTATCACCCCAGTTATTAAAGGGTTCGAAATAGGGATTCAATATCATTCCTCGACCCAAAAAGCTTGCGCCATAAGATACGAGATAAAGATATAAATATCCTAGACTCGCAGATTTACTATTCACGACCATAAATTCTTGATCTGTCGACCAGTTCAAAATACGCCCTTTCTTCAACAACACTCCGCGATTTAGAATACAGATTAGGTCAAAAGTTTCTTTCCAATTTTTCTTATTTATCTCATCAATAATTGTTTCCCAAGTAGCACCATCATAAGCAAAAATTGCTCTGAGTGGTCTATCTAGCATTGGTCCAGAACTGATTGTCGCTCCGACATTATTTTTTAAATTTACTACTTTTGTCAATGTTTCTCCCGCTTCGACAAATTTTTCTCTAGTTAAATTAGACTTAACTTCAATAACGCCAAAAACACCTTCGGCTAGATAAATATCGTCAGAACCTACATGTAAAGAGGGAGCATCGTCTCGTAAAACAATAATATCAAGCTGTCCGGTTTTGTTCTTTTGAACGATTGTATTCTGCCAAAAGAACATCTGCCGTTTTTAGAAAATATGAGTATAAAATAGGTTTATTGTCCATAAGCAATTATTGATTTTTTATTTTTTATAAATTCCTTTAAGTTGTCTATAATCAATAAACTTGTCTGCAAATTATCGTCTGATACCTTAAATAAGGTGCTTTCAGATGTGTTGTTTGTTTTTATTAGAACTTTTTGTTTAAATCCGTTTTTACTTGTCGCCTGTAATAACAATCGTTTTGCTTTTTCTATTGTTTCATCATCTCGCTGGATTTTTACTGGTATTGGTTTTGCTGAATTACCAACCCTTAGAAAGCCGTCAATACCTTTATTCCTTTGCACAGGGGTAGCATCAATTACTTTTAAAATTTGCAAAATCTCTGGATCCTGATTCAAATATGAACTTTTCCCATTCTTTAATAAATATGAGTCTGTTCGTATCGGATTATTTACCCTTTTGTGTGCTAGTTGTACAGCGTCATCTGATATATCGATACCTATGAATTTTCTATTAAGTAATTTTGCTGCCACTAGCGTAGTACCACTACCACAGAACGGGTCTAAAACCATATCGCCCTCGTCCGTTACAAGTTGAATTACTTTTTCTAATAACACAATTGGTTTTTGCGTAGGGTAACCTACTCGTTCGTTTGCCTTGGGGTTTAAGTATGGAATATCCCAAACATCGGAAAGCGGAACTCCCTTTTTATCTTGAATCAATTCATAGCCACCAACCGCATTTGTTTTGTATTTTGTCTTTCCGTTCGCATCTCTCGTTCTTTTCTGAAAAATCTGGTCAATGTTCGTTGTCGGAGAATAATCTTCAAAAATATGGTTGAACTTGAAATCAGCAGTTTTGCTATAAAAGTAAATAACTTGATGAGCATTTAGCAAGCCCTTTTTAGCGTTTGACCATCGTTTATATATCCAAACAATTTCACTCTGGAAATTATTCGCTCCGAATACATTATCTAAGACAATTCTTAAATGATGTGATGCACTTCTGTCGCAGTGTAAAAATATACTCCCAGTATTTTTTAAAACACGCTTACATCCAAACAATCTTTCTTCAATATACGTTTTGTAAGATTCTATACTTTCCCAACTATCATCAAAAGTGTATTCTTTAGAATTGTCTCTCGTTTTTTGTGATTGCTTTTTCTGTGTGAAAAAAGGAGGGTCAAGATAAATTAAGTCTATCGAGTTAGACTCAATTTTCTTTAGTTCAGTTTTGCAATCACCTTGTTTGATCATATCTTTTGAAATTAACTTTTGGGTTTGGTTTTTTGGTCAGCAATTTTTTCTAAAATAGATAACAAGTCAACCCCAGTTTTCTTTTTGATAACTTCCCAGACCCCTTTGCCAAAATAGTATTCACCGCTAACACCGGCATAAATAGTTTTTAATGTCTCTTGTATGCGAATAGCTTGGGTACGATTAGGGTAATAAAACATTATGCGAATAGGTTTATACCCCGCGTTTTTAATGTTTTTTACTCTGGTGTGTTCTTTTGTGATATGGTCGCCGTCAGTTGTCGCGTCTCTCCATTTAATTTCGTATGCCTCTTTCCCCACGAGACAATCAATCTCAAATGTTGCAGGTCTTGATCCCAGCTTATTTGGTATACGGAGTTTCCTTTGTGTCTTAGGAAATTTTTCTTCAAAACATAAAATAGCGGCCTCTTCTAAAAATGAACCTGCATATTTATAGAGAAAACGACCCATATTTTGATATTCATCAATCAATTTTCCTTCCTCTGTTGCAATACCTAAAACTCTATATATCAAATAATGAGAATTATCATCTGCCTCCATCTCCTTAATTCTCCCGGTCATTTTTAGACGGAGAGTTTTAGAGTATTTTTCCGAGAGTGATAATATTTTTTCTTGGATAGTTTTCATAATTTTATTTCATTAAATCGTCAATGCTTGTTCCCAAGCCACTAGCAATCTTCATAACTGTTTGAATAGAGGGTTTGGTGATGACATTTGTTTCAATTTTGGTAAGTGTCGTGTAGGGAAGATCGGATTTTCTCGCCAATTCGTCCTGCGTTAAACCTTGCTTATTCCTAAGCTGTTTTATCTTATCCCCAATTGTTTCGCTATTATTTTGACTTTTCATAGTTTCCTAAGTATGATAGTATTAGTATGGGTGCGTATCTAACCCTTCATAAATATGATAACAAATAAAATGGAATCAATCAAATTAAAAATAAGGGAAGCACGCTTTTGCCAGACCCGCAGTAGCGGGGCAAAGATAAAAAATTCCAATTTGCGCTTAAAATCGGCTGGCGAGCCCTCGCAGAGGGCGAGCCAAACGCTTCTTTTACCAACTGGCGGTGGGGGTGGGATTCGAACCCACGTGAGATTGCTCCCAATTGGTTTTCAAGACCAACGCCTTACAGCCACTTGGCTACCCCACCAATAATCCCGACCTGCCATAAGAAAATATGTCCCTTGTTTAATGTTATCTCAAATGGTCTTCTGTAAACAGCTTTATTACAAATCAAACAATTAGAATTTGGTTTACGATTGTATTTTTCCACTACTAACACTCTACAACATTCGGGTTTACTTTGTAAAGATCATAAATGTAATATTTTCCTTAGTGACTTGGGGTTACACCCCCAAGTCTACATTTAATTTTTTGGTGGGCTCGGAAGGACTCGGACCTTCGGCCTCTTACTTATCAGATAAGCGCTCTAACCAACTGAGCTACGAGCCCAAAAAATGAAATGCAAGATAAGCGCTCTAACCAACTGAGCTAATGTCCCATAAAAACTAGAAAGGCGCTGCGGGGATTATACTGTATAGTCTCGTTAAATCCAAGAATTTTTGATAGAATGGCAAAAACCCAATTTATTTCGTAGAAACAAACTTGTTTATTGGCACGATGGCGAAGTGCCGTGCCCGCCAAAGCTGAGCCGTTAGGCGATGCGGGCGGGGAAACGCTGGGGCTATGTTCATTATAGGTAAGAGATAGAATAGGAAATAGTAAGGCACGATGGCGAAGTGCCGTGCCCGCCAAAGCTGAGCCGTTAGGCGATGCGGGCGGGGAAACGCTGGGGCTATGTTCATTATAGGTAAGAGATAGAATAGGAAATAGTAAGGCACGAT
>JAHINB010000015.1 GCA_018896215.1 Patescibacteria group bacterium | reverse complement strand
TATAGCTCCCTCACTATCCAGTGTATTCCAGTTGTCTCCATCATTTTCGGTTTTCCAAATATGCGATCCGCTGCTGGCTCCCAAGTAGGCGCCAGTGTTTCCATAAGCCTTTAAACCTATCAGGTAAACGGCGGTGGGGTCTTCTATTGGCTGATTAAAGAAAGTCGTTCCGCCGTTACTAGAGTATCCCACAAAACCGTATCTTCCCGAAACAAAGACCTCGGTATTATTTTGAAAGCTGACGCGGAAAAGAAACGCCGATCTAAAAGAGGCGTTCCAAGTTACCCCGTAATCGCTGGATCTGTAGATATAGCCTTTCTCACCAGTGTCTTTTACCACATCCGATCCCACGGCAATGCAAGTATTGCCAGAGCAGTCAATATCCTCCAAATCGACTTTATTGGGATTGATCTTGTCTTTTAGATCTACGCTGGGGCAAGAGGAGCATTGCTGGAAATCTAAAATGTTTGGCTGATCTGCGCCGTGGTAATAGCAGGCCCAATACTGTCCGGCGCAGGCTAGACCTATTTTTCCGGTGGGTTTGTCGTAACAATCGTCGTTATACTTTAGGGCGTTTTTGCAATTGGAATCTGGGATATTATTAAGATGTCTATCTCCGTATTTTCGGCATGAATCCTGGACCCCGCAGAATTCTTGGGTATCCGTGCAATCAGTCCTGTCGGCATTACAGTAATGGTTAGGTTGGTTAAAGACATACTTGTTGTGGCATTCCTGTCCCAGGGCAGCGGTAAAAGTAGTCTTTTGGTCGTCCCAGTCCCCGCCTGCAACGGACAGGGTTATTTTTGCTCCATTGGGAACTTTGATGCTGTAGATAACTGGATCTATCGCCTGCGGGCTGAACCCGTAAGTTTGGGATGTTCCGTTGAACTCTATAGTTATTTTGTAATCTGGCATTGTTATACCCCTTATCCCGTGGCAGGGGTTTCTTGCCAAATTCAGCGATACAGGGTCTATAGGAGTTAGGGTTCCACAAAGAGTTACCGGGTCTCCTGTAGGAAGGGGTATTTTGTCTACGCCTGTCGTGTTTGTCCACAAGATTGCTCCAGTCCCGCAGGCGGTAGTGGTTGGGATTGGAGTTTCCGGCGGTTCAAAACAATTCGGGTCGGGCTGAACGGCTTCCCCCGGTCTTGAGACTCCCGCAACTGCCCCTGTGTACATGCATCCAGTTGTTGTTCCGTCCTCTACGGTTCTTCTGTTATTTGAGGAGACCGCTATGGTGCTTGACCCCCCAACATTCCACCCAGCCTCGCTCGGTCTTCCTTCCCAGTAGCGCTTGGTTGGGCTTTGGAAGACGGCGCGAACCACATTGTTCCAGGCGTTCATTGTGGGCCATTCCCACATAGGTAAAGTGCTCTGCTTTATTCCCGAAGAAATAGTTATTGGGTCGCATCCCCAAAGAGGGGATTGCGGAGTTGGATTGGCTCCAACAATTGCCTTAGCAAGACCTTCTGTTGGTGCAGAAATGAGAGTGCTACATGAGGTTGGTTTTGTTATGGTGCCGCTTAAGCCAACTTTTGCCTTGCCTTGCGCGTCGTCATGAGGGCATTTGACCTCCTCTTCCGAAACGGTGTCTCCGGCATGGCATCCGCCGCTTCCCGAAACCGCAGAAAGCACCTGACCACTGGATTGCGAGCTCTGCGCCAAGGCGCTGTCGGATGGGATTGGAACTGCCGAGGCAAGGAGGGTACTACGAGGAGTTTCTTTTGTGTTCTCGACTACTGGGTTCGTGCAGGAGGAGCTGGTAGAATCTCGCACCACCAAATCTCCCAAAGCGAAATTCTTGTATTTGGCTTCCGATGTGGCAATGTAGTTTTTAAAATCATAAATTGAAGTTTCTGGACCGCAGTCCGTTTGACCAGGGCGACCCATAATGCTACAGGCCACTTTTTGCGCGGAAAAATAAGCCAGAGGCTCTATGTGCTGTTCCAAACGCACTCCTCCCAAAGTGCTTTGGGTGTAGGGTGTGGCATCAATCAAATCCCCCCCAACAAAAATTCCCGCGGTTCCGCTCAGCGAAGCGTCCACCGTTGTTGCCGGAGGAATAACTTTGGGAAGAAGAATTTTTGCGGTTTCATAAAGCATTCCCGTTTGAGCGGAGTGGTCCCAAAATACTTGGTCATAATATGTATTAATGGATGGCGGTAACAAGTAAGACAGAAGCCCCCACATTCCTCCCTGTTCTTCTAAGTGATATTTCCCATCCGCGTCCTTGGTGTCAGAAATCCTACTCCTGCTAAAAGGTGGCGCGCCAGAAAATTGGCGAGCCACCCAAGTTGGGGGGTTGTCCCCTTGACTTCTGGTGGGGTTGTCCCAAACAATATAAGTTTCGTAAAAATCTTTAAAGAAATAGTAATCGCGCGAAGGGTCAAATGTGTAAGAAGCGTTTGCGGTGCAACCAATACTCCACATCGGCGGCAATAGCCCAATTGCTGGAACAACTTGCGTGGCGGTGATATTAGAACAGGGGTCTATGCTACCGAATTCGGAAAAGCCAACGGTTTTATCTATAATGACGACTTCGCAAGAAGGTTTGGCAAGTTGCGTTCGCGGGACTTCACATGCGTTTACCTCTCCTGTTGTTCCACCACCAACCCCGCTACATAATCCAGGGCTTGTTGCTGGTTCATAACCGCAAGATCCGCAAGATTTTAAACTTGAGGATTTAGCATTAAGCCATGTATCAAATACAGCTTGGTTAAAACTTACATTCTCCACCCCCCCACCTTGTCCGTCCATAATTGCTACAGCATCGGAAGAATCAGAGTACAATTTCCATCCCGTTTCTCCCGCAAGGGCGTAGGATGGTATGGCGAACATAACCGAATTCCCATCCCCTTTAAATCTATCTACAAATTTTGCATTATAACCCTTTCCAAAATCAGTAAAATAAAAAAATCTTCTATCCGGAACTCCAGGACCGGGACCAGATTCGACCCCATAGACTTTCAGTCCAGAAACTAAACTTGGAGCTTTGGACGGATTGTGATGAGAATCTATAGCGCACAAAGGATTATATTCTTCTAGCGGAGAGCAAGATCCGTCCGCAGTGTCGATATCGTACAAATTCATTGCTACTCCGTCAAAATTACTAAAATAGCTCAAACCACCAAGAGCATCAAAAAACAGAGTATAGGTTGCAATCCAAGTATGATTTAACATTGGAGAAAGAAAGTAAAATTTGGATTGTCTAATTCCGGCGTTACCAGCCTCTTGCAAAAGTGCTGTTGTGTAATCAACTACTTGGGAAGGGCCATTTTGTGGCGCGTCCGCAGAACCTTGCTGATTTGGTTCGTTCCAAGGCATAAAATAGGCTTTTTTTGTGTTACTTAGTTTTCCTAAAGTAGCAATCCAGGCGGGGGCATCGGAGGCATACAACTGGTTATTTGAGTGACCTCTAATGATAACATTTACATTAGCTGGATCTGTAATTGAAAACACGATATTTAATTTTTCGCAATCGCCTGGGTTAGCAATAACTACTACCCAACCACCAGACCCTACTGTATTAACTGCGGTTTGCACATCCAAAGAACCATAATTTGTACCAAGATTAATACCTGTCCTGCTTGCAAAAGCACCCTTTAAGGTTAAAAGAAAGAAAACAAATATTAGTATAAAGGAAAATTTAGGTAACATTACGATTTATTATACAAGAAGATTGAAATATATTAAGGGCAAAAAACTTTCCCTTGACCTCTTGTGGATAAGTTGGTATGTTACGCCCATGGGGGAAATGGAAACGCTTTGGAAAACCGTTCTAGGCGAGCTTGAGCTTGCCTGTTCTCCTGCCTCGTATAAAACTTTTTTTATTCCCTCATTTGTTTCTAAAATAGAGGAAAACATCGTTACCATTTGGTGTCCTACTCCTGTTGCTCAAGATCGTTTGGAATCTCGCTTTTACACCCAAATTCAAAAATCTGCCGAAAAATATTTAAGCAAAAAAGTGGAATTGGTTTTTGTTTCGGGTCCAAGACAAATAAAGGAACGCCCGTTTGAAATCTCAAACATGGGTCCTTTGTTTGCCAACACCTCAAAAAAGTCTCAATCTAACCTGTACTCCGATTATACTTTTGAAACCTTTGTTGTGGGATCAAACAATAAACTTGCCCACGCCGTAGCAACGACCATTTGTGATAATCCTGGAAAAACCTACAACCCGTTTTTTATTTACTCTAATGTGGGTTTGGGAAAAACTCATTTGGCGCAGGCGATTGGAAACGAAATTTTAAACCGCTATCCCAACAAAAAAGTAATTTACACTACAGGAGAATCTTTCACCAACGAGCTAATTGATGCGATTAAGTCAGGGAGTCGCGAGAACACAACTGCGATGTTTCGCAAAAAATATCGTCAAGTTGATGTTCTAATTGTGGACGATGTGCAGTTTATTGCGGGACGCGAGGCAACTCAAGAAGAATTTTTTCACACTTTTAACGCCATCTATCTTGACAAAAAGCAAGTTATTGTGACTTCGGATCGACCTCCTCATGAAATCGAAAAATTGGCTCCTAGAATTTCTTCACGGCTTGCAAGTGGCATAATGGTAGATATGCAGTTTCCCGATTTAGATACCCGAAGCGCAATTTTAAGACGCAAAAGAGACGCTATGGCGGTCAGTGTTCCTAACGAGGTTTTGGATTTTGTTGCTCAAACTGTTACATCTAACATTAGAGAACTAGAAGGCGCCTTTATGCAAGTAGTCTTAAAATCTAAAGTCTCCCCAAACCCCATAACAATTGATGATGCTAGAGAGGCTTTAAAAATTGCCCGCGAAGAAAAAAAAGCTAAAAATTTAAGCATGTCCGAAATAATTAATGCGGTATCGGCGTTTTACAATTTGCGCGCCAAAGATTTAATTGGGCAAAGCAGGTTGGCTAATATTGTGCGAGGTCGCCAGGTTGCCATGTATTTGATTAGAACCGAGGTGGGGACATCGCTCATGGGGGTTGGGGGAATGTTAGGAGGACGGGATCATTCCACTATTATTCATGGAGAAAAAAAGATTGAAGGGCTGTTGAGGATTGATCAGAAAATTCAAGAAGAAGTAGCTTCCATTAAAGGTAATTTAGGAATATGATATATTTAAAGTATGCAAATTGGAAAAGCTAAAGAAGAAATTAAACCAGAAATAGTCAAACAAGAAATAAAGCCCCTTGAGCCTTTGGAGGTGCTATTTTCTTGGAAAGCGCCGTCCCGCGCCTTTAAAGAGCGCGATCGCCAGTACTTTACCACCATTTTTATTATTATTTTTGTTCTCTCTCTAATCTTGGTTTTTATCCGCGAATTTTTGCTTATTGGGGTTATCCTTTCACTAACCTTTGTTTACTATGTTTTGTCAACTGTAGCTCCCGAAGAGATAGAGCACAAAATTACCACGCGTGGGGTGGTTTATGCGGGAACAAATTACCCTTACGAAGGGTTGCTTTCCTTTTTCTTTAGTAAAAAGTATGAGAGTCAGCTGTTAAATGTAAACACCAAAGCTAAATTTCCTGGACGGATGTTCATGCTGATTAAAAAAGAAGATCAAGAAAAAATCGCTAAGATTCTCTCCAAATATTTAAATCAAGACGAAGAACCGAAGTTATCCTTCGCTGAACGGTTATCACAGCAGGCGAGTAAGAAAATATCTTTGGAGTGAGGGGTTAAATTTCTAATTTCTAAATCCTAAATAAATCCAAAATTCCAATTCACCAAATCCAAATAGAAAAGAAACGAGAGGGACTAAGTAAGTAGCACGGATGCTCCTTTCTCGCCCCTCTCCTAGCCTACTGCTGAACCCATAGCTCGCCGATTCCCGTTACGATAATTTCACCTCGTTCGTGGGTGCAGTACTTGAGCGGTTTTATTATCTTGACTTTGATATGATCAAGCCAAGTTTTGCCAACAACCACCCCTATGGCGCGTTCCTTTGTACACGCATGCCCATCAGACATCATCTGCTTTCCGGGTTGCCAGAGCACCCAAGTGCCAACTTTGATATTTTCATCGGGGAGTTGACACTTCCGAACGAAACTATTTACTCGCGGAGTTTTAGGTTGCATCTCCATGTCTCCTTGCCGGAAGTACCGGCGACTAGTGGGATTGATTAACTTCCGATATGCCTATAGTTTACGCTATGAAAATTACAGTTTCCAAAAGCTATGAAAATTACAACAAGATATAAGAAATCAATCCTTAATGCCTTGTGATATCATTAATCCATGCCAGCTTTGTATTGGGAAAATGGTCTGATAAAAATGCCCTTTAGGGTTTGGCGTTCGCCAACAAAAAGAAGAATTCCCCGTTTATTAATTGAGGGGAGAGCAAAAGAGGTTTTGGTCAAACTATCATTAAAGGAAAATACCTTTACCTTTGAGGAAACATTAGTTGCCTCAGACAGTCTAAAAGACATTACTAATAAATATCGTCTAGAAAATTATAACAACCGTTTTTTGTTTCCTGCTCTTATTGGAAGGTGGGATTTTTTAGATTACATAAAGTACCACCCAATCTATATATTTTCGATAGGGAAAGATTACTATTTTACTTGCAGTGAATTTGGAGATGGTCCAAAGGAACTTCCAGAGGATTGGTACAAAAAGTCATTAACTGAAATATGAATCTACTTATGTGGAAAAATGGATGCATAATGCATCCAGCAAAGCTTTGGAAATACAAAACGGCGCGAAGAGTCCCGAGCCTTTTTGTTTGGCATCGTTCTAAGACAGTTGTGATTGAAGTAAGGATAGAAGGCGACTTTGTGGTTTTTAAAGAGACGGATACATTCACATCCGAAGCTTTAAAAAGAACAGATAAGAAAGAATTGGAGTTTTACAAAAAACGCTATCTCTTGCCGGAGAAAATAGGTAACAATAATATATTGGAGTATTTGGTCTTAAAGCCACTTTATATTTTTTCTGATCCCACATACGAGAGGATATTTTTTGTTACAAAACTCCCAATTGCTAAACTTTAAGTAACTTGATACAATCCCAACCGTATGGCACTTAAGAAAGAAGAAAAAGTAACTATTATAAGCAAAACTGCGACCCACAAAAAGGATACCGGGTCGCCCGAAGTTCAAGTAGCCTTACTTTCTAAAAGAATCGATGAACTTTCGGAGCATTTAAAAGCCCACAAAAAGGACTTCCATTCCAGACGAGGACTCCTCCAGATGGTCAATAAAAGAAGACGCCTGCTTATGTATTTGTCCAAAAAGTCTCAAGAAAGGTACGAGGGTCTGTTAAAACTCCTCAACCTCAAGAAGTGAGTTGGAATATTTCTCCAATCTTGTTTTAAGCGTATTAAGTATTAAATATTAGTAAATTGTATAAATCAAAATGAACAAAATTCTCAAAAAACAAACCGTTGTAAACGGTGTCTCTGTAACATTAGAAACTGGAGTTCTTGCTCCCCAAGCCAACATGGCAATTTTAGCAACTGTTGGTGAAACTGTAGTTTTAGCTACGGTTGTTTGTAACGAACCTAAACTGGAAACTGATTTTTTTCCATTAAGGGTTGACTACGAGGAAAAACTTTATGCCGGTGGTTTTATCAAAACTTCTCGTTTTATTAAAAGAGAAGGCAGACCCTCGGACGATGCCGTAATTAGCGGAAGATTAATTGATCACGCCATAAGACCGCTCTTTCCTAAAGATTTTATGTATGACACCCAAGTTGTGGTTACAGTTTTATCTCATGATGGGGTAAACAATCCGGATATTGTTGCTATGACAGCGGTAAGCGCCGCCCTTTCGGCATCCGATATCCCTTTTAATGGCCCTTTTGCCACAACTAGAGTGGGAATGGTCGGTGGGAATTTTGTTGCCAACCCTCCGATGACCGAAAAAAATGGTCTGGAATTGGATATGATCATGTCTGCCCTAAAAGATAGAGTTTTGGCTGTGGAAGCCAGCGCCAAAATAGTTCCCGAGGATAAAATTTTAGGCGCCTTGGATTTTGGTTTTAAAAGCGTCCAACCTACGATTTCGTTTATAGAGGAATTTGCCAAGGAATTAGAAGTTAAAAAAATGACCTATAAATCCAAAACGCTGGATGAAAAACTGCTAAGTTCGGCGCGAGAGTTGGTTTTAGAAGATGTTAAAAAGGCTGTAGTTTCCACATGGATCGATAGAGTTGATGCCACAACGCAGATGGAAGAAAAAATGTTTAAAGCATTAGAAGGAAAGTATACAAAATCGGATATGAAAAGAGCCCTTTTTGAATTGGAAAAAGAGGTTACCCGTCATTTAATTGTTGACGAGGGTAAAAGACCCGATGGCAGGGCATTAGACGAAGTAAGAGCAATTTCTTGCCAGGTTGGGGTGTTGCCACGAACTCACGGATCGGGTCTTTTTATGCGAGGTTTAACTCAATCCTTAACTGTGGCAACTTTAGGATCGGCCTCTTTGGAGCAACTGATTCAAAATATGTTTGGTGAAGAAACTAAAAGGTACATGCATCATTACAATGGTCCGGCTTTTTCTCTTGGGGAGATTGGCAATATAGGCAATCCCGGAAGACGCGAAGTAGGGCACGGCGCGCTGGCCGAAAAAGCGCTACTTCCAGTTATTCCTTCTAAGGACGAATTTCCTTACACCATCAGACTTGTTTCTGAGATTCTCTCGCAACAAGGGTCGTCCTCTATGGCGGCAACCTGCGGATCAACACTGGCGTTAATGGACGCGGGAATTCCAATCAAAGCTCCGGTTGCTGGTATTGCCATGGGGCTTATGGCGGATAAAGATGAAAGCAGATATGTGGTTTTAACCGATATCGCCAACTTTGAGGACTTTTATGGCTACATGGACTTTAAAATGGCGGGGACCCGTGAGGGGATAACTGCAATTCAGATGGACATTAAGTTACCGGGGATCCCTTTGGTTTTATTCAGTGAGATTATGGAAAAGTCAAAAGTTGCACGGCTTAAGATTTTAGATGTAATTGAAGCGGAGATCAAATCTCCAAGAAGTGCGTTGAGCAAACATGCGCCAAAAGTTATTCAGATTTTTGTTAAAAAAGATCAAATTGGGCTTGTTATTGGTGGCGGAGGCAAAACAATAAGAGAAATTATGGAAAAATCGGGCGCCACTGTGGATATTGAGGAAAAAGATGACAAGGGTGTGGTAAATATTGCCGCCAAAGACCAAGAATCGTTGGATAAGGCCAAAGCTATAGTGGAGAATTTGGTCAAAGAGATAAAAGCTGGCGAGATTTACGATGGAAAAGTTATGCGAATTGTGGATTTTGGCGCTTTTGTGGAGCTGGTTCCTGGGAAAGAGGGTCTACTCCACATTAGCGAAATGGCGCACAATTTTGTTTCTCACCCATCCGATGTTGTATCAGAGGGGCAGGTAGTTAAAGTAAAGGTTTTAGAAACAGGGATGGATGGCAAGATAAGTCTTTCTATGAAAGCATTAGTAGAGGCGCCTGAAGGCTCCCAGCCTTATACTCCAAGAGAACCCCGACCACAAAGAGAAGGGGGTTTTGGAAGACCCAGTGGTTCAGGTAGGTTTTCTCCTGACCGCGGAAAGGCGGGCATGTACGATTCCCGACCCAGCTTTCCAAGAAGGGGTCCAGGCGGAACGCCAAGGTTTGGTGGTCCTAGACGAAGATCGCCGGGATATTAAAAAGAGATCCCAAAAACCTTAAGCCACATTTGATAAATTGGAGTAGGGAGAGGAGTAACCTTTCCCGCTTCTTGTTCCTGGGAAATTTTCGGGTCCGAGGCATTTGCCTTTAATAAAATTTCCGTGGGTTTTTCCTCGGGGTAAGCCATAAGGAGATCTCTGCGAGCGACAAGTTCCACATACTCACGGCTTTGCCTGTACGCATATTCTGCCCCCAGCGATTCTTTTTGATTTTCAAGTTCAATAATATCCTTTCGCAACAAATCTACTTTTTTCGATTTTATGTAGACTTCTACCCCCGCTATAGCGACATTTAGGGCAAAGAAACTGCAGAGAATTAGTAAGAGAAGATATAAAACGCGCATATTGTAATAATATCACATCAATCACAATGCCCTATAGCCGTTGACAGTGGGTCTAATGAATGATATCCTTGATTTTGGCTATGATTCCATTTGAAACCGCCCATCAAAAATTTACAGAATTTCTTAAGAAGCGTGGACGGGCATCGGCCACAATGTTGGCGTACTCCAAAGACATTTCTCAGCTTTTGGATTTTTCATCTAAAAAAGGAAAAAGTTTGGTTCACGAAATTGCTAAAGAGGACATCGACGATTTTTTGAATGATCTAAAAAGTGCTAATTACACCGCAAAATCCATTTCAAGAAAAATAAACTCCACAAGAACATTCTTTAAATTTTTGGTTGACGAAAAAGTGATTAAATTCGATCCAGCCCGACTTGTAGAACACCCCAAATTTACCCCCAAGGCTCCTAGAATTTTATCCAAGCTAGAGTATAGAGCTTTGCGCGACACCGTAAAAAACGATCCCAGAACAGCAGCTATTCTGGAGGTTTTTTTGCAAACCGGGATAAGAATTTCGGAATTGGCAAATCTTAAAATGACAGATGTTGTAATTCAAAACGAAGGTATGGGAAAAATGTTGGTATTAAAGCGGGAGATTCCTCTAAACAGGCCTGTGCAGGAGGCGTTAAAAAGCTATCTTGCGATTAAGCCCAAAACAAAATCCAAGTCATTTTTTGTGACAAAAAGTGGAAAGCCTCTTTTGGTTCGCAACATCAGAGCCACAATTGACAGATATTTTAAAAAGACTGGAATAGAGCACGCTACCGTCAACGACTTTAGGCATACTTTCATTGTGCAACATTTAAAAGAGGGGGCATCACTTTTGTATATTTCAAAGATTATAGGTCATAAAAGAATTTCTACTACGGAAAAATATCTAGAATATGCTACAAGTGAAGGGGAGAAAATAGAAAAAATGGAACTCGGGGAACTTTAAATTAATCAAACGAAACGAAATCACCAACCTTAACCCCATTTTTTGCGCACCAACTGCCGTTTACCTCTAACACATAGTTGGCTTTTTCTTGTGGGATATAAGAAGTACAAAAGGACCTGATTACACTAGCCGTGCAGGGTGGAGCATTCTCTTTAATATCCACAATTTTTTTGTCATTGCCAATCCAAATAATATCCAGGGGAATTAGGGTGTTTGCCATCCAAAAGGAATGTTTAGCGGAATTACCAAAAATAAAAAGCATCCCGGAATTTTCTGCAAGGTGTTTTCTAAACATCAAACCTTTTGCCATACTAGTTGGAGTTGTCACGACTTCAACACCAACTTTTTTTCCATTGATATCTACCGACCTAATATTGATAGATTTTCTGGGATAAAAAATGTAGATAATCCCAAGAACAGAAAAAGCTAAAACCACAAAAAATATTTGAGAAGTTTGCATAAGCTATCCTACAAATTTTAATCCGAACATAATGGCAATTCCAAGTAGCATTGCAATGAGTTGTAGAAAAGAGGCTTGAGCCCCAGTATGGTGTTTAAGTTCCGGGACTAAATCCGATCCTGCGATATACAAGAATCCCCCTGCTGCTAAGGGAAGTAGTATTAAAGTTAATTTTGCATCTCCAATAGCAAAGACTAGTAATGCCCCAAAAATGCTAGTAGCGCCAGACGCTAAATTTAATAAAAACGCTTTTCTCTTTTCTAATCCGCCATAAAGCAGGATCCCAAAATCCCCAATTTCTTGAGGAATTTCATGCGCTAGAACCGCAACTGCAGTTGCAATTCCAAGAGGAGGTGACACCATAAAGCTTGATGCAATAACAGCGCCGTCAATAAAATTGTGTAACCCATCTCCGAAAATATTCATGAGTACTAATGGATGGTGGTGAGCTTTCTCTTCTGGTAGATGGCAGTGCCTCCAGCAGATAAATTTTTCTAAAATAAAAAACAGAATTATTCCCAATAGAATAAGCGCCGAAACCGTTGTTGTGCTGGAAAATTTGGCAAAGGATTCTGGAATTAAGTGGATGAAAGCGTCTCCAAATAACGCGCCAGATGCAAAGCTGACTAGGATAAATGATGTAACTTTGAGATCTCTGTTTTTTAGGAATAGCAAAAAAACTCCAACAATAGAAATAAGGCTGATAACTAAAATACTAAACAATGAAGCAAAGATTGGATTTAGCATAGCGCGGTTCCGTGAGCGGTATCGGAAACACTAACAATTTGCATCAAACCCGTATCTTGGACATAAATAGTAGTAATGGAAGCTAACCCAATAAAAAGCTTGTTGTTATAAACATTCAAGCTGGCATCCACTATCTTGCATAAAAGAGTTTTGATTAAATTTCCATGAGCAAAAATTGCAATTGTTTTTCCACGATTCTTGGCAACAATACTTAACAGGACATCTTCTATGCGGTCTTTTTCACGGGAAAAATCTTTGGCAGTCCATTCGGCGGTTCCAATTTCTTTAAGCCGAGGATCAATATTAATTGCTTTTTTTGCGAGTTTTACATAAACCGTGGCAGTTTCGTGTGATCTTTCATAAGGACTGGTATAAACAACATCAATGGGGAGTAATTTTAACCTTTGTGCTAGAATCTTAGCCTGCGCGGGACCTTGTCCTCTAAGAGGGGTATCGGGCTCTTGGAATCCCATAATATCGTAGGCATTGGCGTGTCGGATTAAATAAACAGTGGTCATAAGGTAATATTATCAAAGAATTTTTGCAGAACATAGAGTTAGTATTATTTGAGATCCGAGATTAAGCGGTCAAAAGTTGCAGTCCATTCGGGGTGTGTTTTCCAAACTATATCTTGACCATCACCGCTCTTTCTTGGAACAATGTGAAAATGAAAATGGAACACATCCTGTTGCGCCTCGGATCCAGAACTGTTGATTATCTGGACATTCTCTATTCCTAATTTGGTTTTGTACAGTGTTGTTAGTTTCTTAACAATCCCAATAACTTCCTTTAATTCCATGTCTGGAATGTCAAAGATGTTTTCGTAGTGCTTTTTTGGGATAACTAAAGTGTGATATTTACTTGCCGGGTGAATATCTAAAAATGCAAGAGCATGGTCGTTTTCGAACACTTTCCAGGCTTTTATTTCCTCGGACACTATTTTGCAAAATACGCATTTTCCCATATCTTTAAATGATATCATAGTACTTGAAAGGTGGTGATAGAAAAAATGACTAGTAAAAATTTAGATTCGTACCCTTTGTCCTTTTTGGTTCTTTCGATAGCTTTTACTATTTTTGCCATAATTGGGGCGGTTTGGCAGGATATTTATTTGGCATCTACACAATGGACATTGCTTGCAATTCTTTCCGCTACTTGGGGATTGTATTTTAAGAAAAGCTAAAGGATTACTAAGTAAGCCTTAAAATGATAAAATTCTAGAAATTTGGGGGCGTGTAGCTCAGTTGGTCAGAGCGGCCGTCTTATACGCGGCATGTCGGGGGTTCGAATCCCTCCGCGCCCACCAGCCTTCGCTAAAGCTACGGCTGGTAAACCCAAATAACTTTGGGATTGCCAGTTTCGGATTAGTGTCGTATGCGAAGGCTGTCCGCTAAAGCTCCGATAAAGATCGGAGCGAAAGAGGACAAGGAAATCTAATTTAATATGTTCTATGTTTATGTATTACAAAGCCAAACAAAGATAGATGAGCTTTATACTGGATACACAAAGGATTTAAAAAATAGGCTTGTAAAGCATAACAAAGGAGATATTACACATACATCAAAATACAGACCTTGGACAGTGTTGGTCTATGTTGCATTTAAAAGCCAAACTTTAGCACTTAATTTTGAGAAGTATCTCAAATCTGGATCTGGGAGAGCATTTCTTAAAAAGAGATTAATTACTTTACATGGAGAGGTCGCATAGTTGGTCTAGTGCGCAGTCCTGGAAAGACTGTATATCGCAAGGTATCGCGGGTTCGAATCCCGCCCTCTCCGCCAATTTACAATTTCAGCGTTTTGGGAAGTTTTACGCACCTGCGGTGCGGTCGCCTCGCCTGCGGGCGAGGCTGAAAGGGCTGATTTTGCAACGATTTGCCACGCGGAGCGTGGCAAAAAAGAAATGTTTTGGTTTTGGATTTGGAAGTTCGTTTGGGCGTTGCCCAAAGCAAAACAAAGTTTTGCAACCAATCTTTTTTTGTTTCGCCAGAGGCGAAACTTGGAAGCGATAATTTTTAATAATATTTTGACTTATGACAAACTCAAATAACACAAAGGAACAAACCAGAAAGTTTTTCATCTACGCCCGCAAGTCTACTGATTCAGAAGATCGGCAAGTGCGGAGTATTGGCGACCAGATTTCTGAATTACAAGAATTAGCAAAAAAAGAAAATTTGGAAATTGTTGATACTATTGTGGAAAAACAAACCGCTAAAAAACCTGGTCGCCCTTTGTTTGCCGAAATGTTGAAAAAGCTTGAAGCGGGCGAAGCTGTGGGAATTTTAGCTTGGCACCCTGATAGATTGGCAAGAAATAGCGTTGATGGCGGACAAATTATTTACTTGGTGGATACTGGAGTAATTCAAGAGCTAAAATTCCCGACTTTCTGGTTTGATCCAACTCCGCAAGGAAAATTTATGTTATCAATCGCTTTCGGACAGTCAAAATATTATATTGATAATCTTTCGGAGAATATCAAGCGAGGACATAGGCAAAAATTGAAAAATGGCTTATGGCCTCAAATGGCTCCTTTGGGATAT
>JAHINB010000014.1 GCA_018896215.1 Patescibacteria group bacterium | reverse complement strand
GAGGAGAAAATATTACCAATTACATCTTTACTACTTACGACGCTGACGCCAAGATTCATCCAAAATTCCTGTCCCGTTTAACCTATGCCTTTCTAACCGACCCCAAGAACCAAGACAGGTTTTACCAAACCGCAGTATTTCTTTATGATAATAATATCTGGGATGTGCCTCCAATGATGAGAATCCAATCCAATAGCGTCACTATGGCAATACTTTCTGCCTGGATTGTGGAGCCACAGCGGATGCAAACTTTTTCTGCCTATTCCATATCGCTTAATACTCTGATTGAGGCTGATTTTTGGGATGTAACTCTGGGAGTGGACGACACAACATTTTTTTGGCGAGCCTATCTTGCCAAAGATGGAAACTTTTCTGGAAAGGGTCTTTTTGTCCCGATTTATAGCGATGCGGTACAAGGGTCTAACTGGCTGGCTTCACACAAAAGCCAATATAAACAGCTGGTTCGCTGGGGTTGGGGGGTTGTAGTATTCCCTCTTGCCATAAAAGGCTTTTTAAAAAATCGTCGGATACCCGTGCTACGAAAATTGTTTCAAACTTACTACATGGTCGAAACCTATACTCTGTGGATTACCATCACATTTTTAGTCTCGTTTGGAATATTTATTTTGTATGCTGTAAACCCCATAGCTAAACAAAACCCATTGGCTTACTCTATTCCAAAAATCACCAGCACGGTTTTGACTTTTGCCATTGTTCTTTTAATCCCCAATACTATTATTAAAGAGCTTCTGGTTACCAAAAAGCCCGCGAATTGGCCCTGGTGGAAAAAAGCTTGGAGTTTTTTTGAAAGCCCTCTTGTAATTATTAATCTGCTTACCTACTCTTTTATCCCTTACATTCATGCCGAAACAAAATATATGTTAGGTAAAAAAATGAAGGATTTGTATTTTACAGAAAAAGTTAGAACTAAAAAACAACCATCATGATGTCAAAAGGTAATTGGGTAAAAAATCTTAATATTCCGTTTGTTGTTTCTTTTATTCTCTTGGCGCTAAGCGCTGGGTTTGCGGCAATAAACTTTAACTACTTGCCACCTGTAATTGGGATATTTTTTAATAGACCTTGGGGAACGGCGCAATTGGGATACCCTAAAGACCTGCTTTATATCCTTGGAGGTGGAGCGATGTTTCTTTTTGTCAATTTTCTTCTTTACCAGTATTTTTCCCACAGACGCAAAGGAGATTTGGCCCACGCGATATCTATCTTTTCTTTAGTTGTTATCTTTATCCATTCTCTGTTTTTAACTAACATTGTTTTTAAATCTTCGACCAAAATTTTTTATTTAAATCTGGAGTCCTTAAGGCTAATAATTCCCTGGCTGATTTCCTTTGTGGCAACTTATCTTGTTTCTAAAAAGGTGGTGTCTCTTGCCAAAAAATATGGGTTTATGGAAGATCCAAGCAAATATGCCCACCCGTCGGCAATTCTTACTAAAGCAACGCCACGAGCTGGCGCCTTAGCTTTTACACTGGTTTTTATCATGAGCGTTCTAGTTTTTTGTGGCATTACAAAAGCCAATCTGGGAATTATTTTAGGAGTAGCTATTTTAACCATTCTAGGTCTTGCCGATGACAAAAAGAAGTATATTAATCCAAAAGCTAGGCTAGCTTTACAGTTTGTTGCGGCGGGGGTGGTTGTGGCGGCGGGAATTGGCATTAGCTATATCGGTAATCCTTTTGGAGCAACAATTATGCTGGATAAAGTGGTAATTCCCATTCAATTTTTGGGTGAGCATAAGCTTATTCTTTTTGCCGATATTTTTGCTTTAATTTGGATTGTGTTTTTGTCCAATGCCGTTTCTTGGTCTAATGGAATAGACGGGCAGTTTGCGGGATTCTCTGGAATTACCGCGCTGGTGATTGCACTAGCCTCTCTAAAAACTGCTATAGGAGATAACGATCCCACTCAAATGAATGTTGCCCGTTTGGCAATCATAACCAGCGGATGCGCTTTTGGCATGACGGCAGTTACTTGGTATCCCCAAAAAATTCTTTGGGGGTTTGGCGCAACTGCTGTGGGACTAGTAATTGGGGCGCTATCCATTTTGTCTTTGTCTAAAGTTTATATTGTGGCTTTAGTTCTAGCGATTCCCCTTTTTGACGCGATTGTAACGGGAGTAAGAAGAATCCTCCAAAAAAAATCGCCCTTTGGTGGCGATCGCGGTCATCTGCATCACAGACTGATAGATTTAGGGTGGTCAAAGCCAAAGGTAGCCATGTTTTATTGGTTGGCAACAGCTATTTTAGGATTATTTGCCGTTGTTGGGAACGAGTCCGATGCAGATATAGATGTTATTCGCTTGGGAGTTGGGATTGTTTGTGTTGTTGTTTTGCTTAACCTAATAGTAGAAAGAGGCAAAACCCAATTATTACAAGTTGCAAAAAAACGCCGATTAGCCAAGGAGCCTGGGTCTGATGAGTCTTTTGAAAATTAGTCAAGCGTTGCAACATCTTGGACTTTTGATAAATTTTCATATGAAAAATGTAAGGCGCTTCCAAGGCGTCGGGCAAATTGGCAAATATCGCTCCCACAAGATAGGCTAAAGCCATACTGCTATTTTGATCTGCCCAGAGCGCTCGCAAGATAAAAAACCACCCCAATGACAAGGCCAAACCAAAATCGGCAACAAGAGCAAATAACCGCCAACCGCTAGTTCTTTGACCGCTATCGTTTGTGGTGTTAGAAAAAAAGTCCCAGTGGGGAAATTTGTCAAAAATAAAATGAGATAAAAAAGCCACCGGGGCAACAAGCAGAGGATTCCCGGTAAAGCGCGCCACAACTAAGCCAATAAATGTGTGAGGTGTTAAAAGCATAATTTAAATGTAGTGTACAATATACCACAAAGCTATGAAAAACAAAAAAGAAGAACCCTTGGTTAGTTTGGTTATGCCGGTATTTAATACGGACAAGAGATTTCTCATCGAGGCTTTAGAAAGTTGTCTAAATCAAACTTATCAAAATATTGAAACTATAATTGTTGACGACGGATCCTCAAATAAAGATACTTTAGATGTACTTTCCTTGTATGAAAAGAAAGAAAAAACAAGAGTACGAGTCCTACACCATAAAACAAACGGTGGTGTGTCCAAAGCTCTAAACACGGGAATTGACAACTCCACAGGAGAATATATTGCCATCTCTGGATCGGATGATATTCCTGAACCTAACTGGATTGCTCTACAACTTGAGTATTTAAGAAAAAATAGGCTCTCTGCCTGCGGTTGCTTATTGCGTAAAATAGACTCCAATGGCAAAGTTTTTGGCGAATATCTTTTTCCTCTAACAAATCGGAAGATAATAAAAACGGCAACAGTAAGAACACCTCTTTCCGCCTTTGCTCTTTTGACAAGGGAAATGGCATTAGACCTAGAATTTAATGAATCTCTATCCGGTTCGGTAGATTATGATTTTTGGGCAAGAGCAATTATCTCTAAAAAATATCGTCTGGGAAATGTTCCAAAGTTTCTTTTTAGTTATCGCTATCATAACGACAACCTTTGCCGTTCTAATAAAACAAATAAGAAAGTTGCTCTTTGTTCGTTGCAAGTTAAAAGGCTTCTTTTTAAGAATGGTTATTGGTCGTTTGCGGGAATTTTTGTTTACGCAAAAATTTTAGCTTGGACACTTCTCCCAAAACCAGCTCGAAGTGCGAGTTTAAAACTGCTTCGATTTTTTGGTTTACGCTATTTTGGCTAAGATTTTCATAATCGCTCATATACCTGAAAGTATTTCTGAACAATACTTTCGATGTTGTGATACCGCATAACATATTCCCTACCCATTCTTCCAATTTCTGCCAAATTGTCTCTTTCGGACAGAATGTTTTTTAGAACTTTTTCCAGATTATCTGGATTGGCATTTATTATTGGAAGATTAGGGTACTTTGGAACAAGGTCTTCCCTAATATAGGCGATTACAGGCTTACCAAACGCCATAGCTTCTAAACTAGAAACACCAAAAGTTCCTAGTATAAGTTGGTCAATATAAATGTCTGCCTGTTCAATCTCTTTTAAGGCATCTCTATTGTTTAGGTTTTCAATAAGCGTAAGATTAGCTTTACTCCCAAGATTCTCCATAGCCTTTAAAATATATCCTGTCCCCTTAATTTTTCTGTTTGTGGGTGCGTGAACTATATTGAGCTTTGAGGACTTTGAGATTGGGTAGTTTGGCTGAATATTATTGTAATCTACCAACCTTGGTATTATTTCTACTTTTGGGAAATATTTTTTCGCGTATTCGTATAACTCATAGTCCCCAACGCATGCAGTATCAAAAAACCTAGAACACCACCAAAGATACCTGTTAACTTTGCAATCGATATCTTCCATAATATCTTTAATGTAGGGATTGTTCCTCACGGCCATGTATTTTAAACGGGCTTCCGTTCCGTGAAGATTTATCAGAACCTTTTTATTAAGAACTTTCAGAATTGGGATATCGGCATTCACAATGGGAATAAGGGTATTGGAATGTAAATGATAAACATCGTAATTTAAATTATTAAAAAAAGCGCTTAATATCCTCGCGGATTTAACAAAGTCATTACTTTTCCTTAGATCCAAATGTAAAGATTTATCGGTTGGATAGTCAATATATCTAAGAGAAGTGGAGTCATATCCTAACAGTCGCTGTTGCTTAGCCAAAAAACTTGCTTGTCCTGCTGTATCATCCGGAGCGTGTAAAATTCTCATGATACTAAAATTGTATCATCAAACAATAAGGGGTACTCCCTTTACCTTTTGTCGCAGAAATTCTTTGATTGTATCGTTAGGAATAGGTTTACCAATAAACTCAATTTTTTCCATTTCCAAGTCATCAAAATAAGTTAGCTGTTGTAAAAATAGAGCATCGTTAAACGCTCCACCAAATTTCTGCTTCGCCAAGGCGTTTATTTTTGAAATATCACAGTAACCACCCTTTAGCAAAAAGTAAATATCTACATAATCTCGCCAAACCGCTCGTTGCCCCACGGCCATCGCTTTATCGCAGGCGATATCCCAAACACTTGCCAGATTCATATTTGGGGTTGAGATAAAAGGTTCTATACGCTTATACCAATAATGCAAAAAATCGAGTTTTACGCCGGTTGCTGTGGTTACGGTGAGCTGATCTCCGCTTTGACGCACAACTCGCGCGCCTCCAAATATATCGATTACTTTTTTTTGAAAAATTCGACTTATGGGTTTACTCGCAAAAAAATCAAAATCGTAGGATTTACGATGATTTATCTGTAAAGCGAGGGCGGTTCCGCCGGCTAAATATCCTTGGGATTTTAACCCCGCAAATTGTTTAAAAACTTCTAAACGATCTTTATCTAATATCTCTAGGTGTATTGACGACATAGCGATTGGAATTAACTTTTAAATTGGAAATGCTAAGTAGGTAATTTTTAATAAAGTTAAATCGCGGGGCGGAATACTGCTTGATGGGATGGTTTAGGAACACCCGCAAAATCTCGTCTTTTGAGTACACAGAATAAAGCCACTTTATGTTGTCTAAATCTCCAAAGGATAGAATTTGATTAATGATATAGACTCTATCTTCTTGCAAAGACAGCTTATCAACGCCCACAGACCAAAGAATTCCTTGGAGATTTTGGGGTATAGATTGGGTAGCTTTCATAAAGCTATTTTACCATTAAAGTTAAGAAAATATGTAGCTGTCAATTGCATGTTTTAAAGTGGTGGGACACCAGTGCAAATGTTGGAGGAATAATCCAGCAACGATCCCCCGTCGTAGTTGCTGGGACAGATTTTTCCTGCACCTATAACCTTTATTTCATAGTGTATATGAGGTCCGCTTGACCATCCAGTGCTATCTGCAAAAAAACCTGTTTTTTGACCCCTTATAACTTGTATTGGGGTTCCAACAGGCATACCGGGATAAGGACACACCTCACCAGACACCGAAACACAAGAGCGCCACGCCTGAACATCAGCAGCTGTTGACTGTAAATGACCAAAGAGAACACTATACTGACTATTTTCCAAGGTGGCGTAAACACCATATTGTTGCTCACTACTACCATTGGTTAGCGTTGTCATTACAAACCTTTTGAGAGTGCCAGAAATAGGTGCTACTATTTCTCTCCCATTTAAAGTTGTCGGTGAAATAGTCCCAATGTCAACAGCATTTGTGTGATTTCCCACATTACAACCTTGCGTTATGGCTATATCCGTAACTGGGTAATCCACCGGCCAACCGCAGGGGGCTTCGAATTTCGCCATACAAAGATTCGCTCCCCCAATATCCAATTTTACTGTAGTATAAGCGTTTTCTATACTTCCTATACTACCTGTTGCTAAAGATACAATAAGATTGTCCATGTAAGTACCTTTCGCAGTAGAGTCATTTGCTACCGATCCCCTAAAGTTAACAAGTTCAAATTCCAAAGTCTTTGTTGCCCCCGGTAAAAGCTCTCTGTTGACTTTACATAACAAACCACCATTGCTACCAGGAAAATTTCCTAAATCGTTGCAATCATTACAAATTTTTGGGGTACAGCCATCGGGATTAATTAACGATGCCTCGTCATAATTGTAATTAAACCACCCAAAACCAGCCGATTTATTTACAGAAACCTTGCCACCTAAACAGTCCGGGGTGTTTGGAATATAATCTAAAGTGTCACGAATTGATTCTATTGTTATTTTTTCCGTAGAAATATTTGTTAAAACGACTGTCGCCTTGATACTGTCTCCGGCCACAACCATAGTTTTACTAACAGAGATTTTGGTGGAAGCGGGGGGATTGGCTCGGTTTTGCGCCACCGTGACCATAAATATCGCTCCCCCTATTATCGCCGCAGCTACCATAATCGTACTCAAAACAGAGATGAATGTTGCAAAGGCGGCGCTTGCAAACATCGCTCCAACAGCACTTGCCATTCCTGCCACAGCCGTGCTTACAGCACTTACAGCAGAACTCGCAAAAGCCGCGACCGCGGGAACCGCTGTAGCTGTAACCCAAGGAATTACTGAAGTTACCACCCAAGCCCCCACTCGAGGCAAAGCTGTCCTTACAACCCAAGTACCTCCTCTTACAAGCATAGTTCTAACTGCTCTGGATCCAACCGCCTCCGCCATTACCCAAAAAGAAGGGTTAGTCAAAAACGCCAAAGGGCTTTGCAAGGAAACACCAGAAAGCGGATTTAGAACTGCAAGCAAAGGTCTACCAGATGCTATCTGGAAAACCATTTGACCCACATTATAAACAAAAAAACCTCTATTGAACCACTTTACGCCAAAGCTAAGCGCACGACCCGCGCGGGTACCTAACCACCTAATACCATAAATTATTTTATTCCAGCCCCGTCCAGCAACGCTTGCAGCTCTAGCCAAACCTCTAAATACTCTGGAACTCGTAATGGCAGTTTTAACTCCAGAAATCCACCTACCAATGCCACTGGCCTTAATCGCATTAACAACATCCAAAACCTTTCTCCACCAACCTCTTGGAATCCAAGATACGGGTGTACCAGCTACTTTTTTATTGGTGAGAAATCTTACTATTCGATAAAGGTTGGTACCTTGCCACCAAAGTTTTATATTTTTGGCAATTTCTGCTGTGGTTAGCCCACCCTTTAAAACCGTGATTCTAAAACTTCGCCACGGTCTTTTTATGGTACGATTTTTGATAAACTTGCCAACTTGTCCAGGGGTATTTCCAAGTAATTTCCATCCCGTCTCAATCCCATTTATTATCTTGCCACCACTTCTCCAAACTTTTTTTGCATCCGATGCTAAACCAACCTCATACCAATTCCTGTATTTTAAGAACTCCATAAAAGTTCTCCCAGGATTTATGGCTTTATCAATGGCACGAGCCGTGCCCCCTAACCCCACCGCTTTCATAATAGGAACTGCTATTCTTTTGACTATAAATTTAAAAACCCCCGCACCCGATCCAACCACACCTTTACCAACCGCCTCGCCCATACCAGAAGCTAATCCCCCCGCTAGGTATTCTTCTTTGCCTGCTCCCTTTTTCTTCTTTTTTGGCTCGGGGGTGGCTTTTTTACCTTTTTGCGGGGAAAATAAAGAGTTAAAAAATCCTTGTTGGTTTTGGAAAGGTTTTGCTATATCGGAAAACGCCATAGGATAATGATACCAGAAAATTTTGAATAGTTGTCCCCAAAAAAGATGTATGTTAGGATGAATTAGTATGAAAAAAATAATTCCTGTAATTGCTCCGCTTGCTATTTTTCTAGCCATACTTTTTGGTGGGGTTGCCGTAGCTAGAGCCGAAGATGGCTATGGAACTATAGATTTAATTAATAGAACCCAAAGCGGAACGCGCGATATAGAAACCTGGGAAAACGACCTTATTATCGGTGCGGGCAAAAATGCCATGGTAGCTCTTTGTGGTGGTTGCTACACAGTAGAAGATTTAACCGTCCTTAAACCTGAAGACTTTAAAAGCATGGGGATTCTTGGTGGGTTAAATGGGGTGATAGCAAATAGCCTTACTAACCCCCCCTCCCTCGACACTATGCGATATCTAGCCTCCGCGTTTGTACCTTTTTCCAAGGTTTCCTATGCTCAAACAGGTAAACAGTTTTTAGATGCCAGTAACATTCTTTCACTGTGGCAGATATCTAGAAATGTCGCTTATATTGTTTTAATAATAGTCCTGTTGGGAGCGGGGTTTGCCATTATGTTTAGGGCAAAAATTGATCCCAAAACGGTAATTAGTGTTCAAATGGTGTTGCCTGGTATTGCTGTGGCTTTAGTAGTTATAACATTTAGCTATGCTATTGGAGGATTTATCTTAGATCTTACTAATACTCTTCTCTCTTTAATAATGAATGTTTACAGTCCTGATCGTTTGTCAAACCTGTCATTTCTTGCGACTACTATTATGACACAACTGGCAAATTTAAGCCTTCCTGGAATAGTAAATCCTTGGTTGGGTAGATCGCTTGGTTCTAAACCAGCGGGACACGGACTGCCCCAAGAATTACCTGGGATGTCAGCTCTACACATAGATGTAGTGGGAGATATATCTACCTACATCATAGGACCTCTAATTGGTTTTATGGTTCTGATAGCTCTTTTTAATGTCTTTTTAGCCTTATTTTCGGAATGGGTTCAGATATTCTTAAGAACAGCCTTTGGTCCCCTGTTTATTTTAATGGGGGCGCTACCAAGTCAAGATAAGGCTGGTAAGTTTGCTTGGCTGAAAGAGCTTTTAGCTAGTGCCATATCTATCCCCATCATGGCGCTTATGTTAGACATCTCCTTTAGATTTGCTGTGGGAAGGGACTTTGGACCATCAGCGAGCTCTTATGGTTTACAAATAGATGCGCCGCCTCTACTTAGCAACACAAATTGGAGAGGGGGTGCGGGGGGAACAAACATTTCGGGAAATACCCAATATGTGGAACGAATTGCCGCCTTTGGAATACTTCTTGCAGTTACATCGATCCCTGCCGCAGTTAGAAACGCCTTTGGGATTCTAACACCTGGGGCTGTTGCGGGAGCCTCTCAAAAAGCTAGCCAACTCCAATCTACCGCCGCCATGATTCAGCGAGCAATACCTTGATAACTATTTGCTAAATTAAAAAAATACTTTTAGTTTCCCTGGCGTATTTTGTATACCCTCCTAGTTCTTTTTTAAGAATAGATTCTTCTAAAATTGCCAGCGCCCTGTACCGCAAATAGGTAAAAATTGGAAACAGCACCCCAAAACTAAAAAATGCCAATTGCGAAAACAGCATCATTAAAAAGTACATCGCGTAGATGGGGTGTTTCTCGTACTTAAAAATTCCAAAATTTATTAGTTTATGATCTTGTTTTACACACCCAGCAGGTGTCCAATAAACCCCCAGTTGCTCTCTGGAAACAAAATACAATATAGTTGCAATGCAAAATAAAATTGCCAAAATCGCGCGGACTGCTGTACTAATAAATCCGGCGACAAAAAAACTTCCAACTTGTGGATAGGGGGTTAATACCTGAACCAACAAGATTAGAAAAAAAGCCCGATCCATTTTTTTGTAGAAACCTAAAAACTTTGTTTGATTAAATGGGGTTGTGGCAACTTTGTATTCGGAATTTTTTAAAACCAAATTATTTCGTAGTTTGTAAACTTCTACAAATAGAAAACCTAAAAATGTAACCGCTCTTATAAATAAATCGAAAGTAACCATAGGTAAATTGTAACAAAAAAACTTAACGGGTGGTTTGCGGTTAACAAAGCTTGCGCTCTGAAAACAACATTCCACCCGTCCAAACCTACTTACCCGTCAAAGATCGCCAGAAGCTTGTTACGAAGCCCCTTAATACTGGCAACCCCTTCCAGATAAACACTATCGCGATTACGGTCATTAGTGCCATCCCTGAAAGTGCGTCAGGAACAACACTTTCCGGCTGTGGGTACATCCCATGAGCCACTGCGTCCAGCACATCTCGCTTATAACTCAGGATCAGTGGTATTCCTGCGAATATCAGCAGTATCCCAAGCGAAATGAGCACAGAACCAACCGGTCCTGCACGATTCATCGTTCCACCAACAGTTGACCCAACACCCTTGACCATCTGGATGTCCTTCTGTTGCAGAGCCACGATTTTGGCAGATTCCGCTGCCGACTGTGTCACAGACTTTTCTCGTAACGTAGCCCCGACACCACCAACATCCCCCATCGCAGCCGCAACTGCCAGAGACTTGGAGCCACGCTCTTCGGCTTCATCCAGCAGGAGTCGGTACTCCTTCGCCGTCAAGATCGCCTCACTGAACTGCTGCTCAATACCTCGAGCTGTCAGCGAGCTGGGGGCTTCCAACTGTGCTTCGATCAGCCGTAGCTGACGCTCCCGAGCGTCCCACAGCTGATAAGGGGACTTGGACAAATCCCCCCCACGACTGGAGTGTGGCAACGGAACTATGTTTGGAACTACGGGCTGCTTAGCCCCCCAAACAATCTTTGCCCCACGATCCCCTGCCTTAAGAGAGTAAGGGTTGAGCCTCACGATCTCCGCCCCTTCGGGGCTTTTCTGCTGATTGTACATGGCCTCCGCCACCGTATGTGGACAGAAGCTCTTCAGAAGACTCCACGAGTCTTCTGGTACAGGTAGGGGTAACCCCACCTGCTTATACCACCAAGAAATCTCCTCAAGGACAAAGCTTATGTCCGCTCCGGAATACTTCAAAGCGATATACTCCCAAACCCCATCTTCTACCACCGCCGACTTCCTCTCCGTACCCAAAGACCACCGCACGACATCCACAACCGATAAATCTGGTTGCATGCCCTTAGTGGCCTCGTTGTAGGAAAGCCTTCCACCAGATCCGGGTTTGGCGCCAGACCAAAGCTCCTCGAGCCTGGCAAGAGCGGTGGACACATACTCCAACGCCCCCAAAGCAGCTTGCGCCCCCTTGTTCAGATCTGGGTTAGACGCAAATGGTGGCGTTGCCCCGGCCTTTTGGGCATCTGTCGCCCTAAAGGTGTGAGCTCGCATCGGACCTACGACCGACACCACGCGCTTAATCGCACAAGTTTGGAACTGGGCAAGCGCAACCCAATCCTTATCGGTGTAGCCTTCTGTTAACTGCAGAACCTGTGCCTCATTTCCTTCTGAGACCTTCTTGCGAAGGTCGAGCCATTGAGCCCATCCCATCCCCTTCGTTTTGGATGGTTTACCTGTAAGCTCAGGTCCTTCAAAAACCCCATACTGAACAGCGGTAGTAACGGCCTCCTCCGTTAGCAATACCGCAATCGCCAATCTGGCAAGCGAATTCAAACTCGGCGGGACATACCCAAAGACATACATAACACCCTCCTGGGTTTTGAGTTACAAGTTTTAAACATCGTGTCAACCGCGTTGACATACCTATATTGTACCATTCTTTTGGCTTTATTGCAAGATAAAAGATGTATTAAGACCTAATAGTATTTTGGGCTTGTGCGTGGAAATCTATTGTATCTTAAAACTTAAAATTATAGTATTAAATCATGCGTGTAAAATTGTTCCTATTAATTTTTACTTTTACAATACTTTCCATTAAATTTACAAACGAGTCGTTTGCTATTACCTACCAATGTCAAATTGCAATTCCCGCTTATGTTCCAGGTAACAAATGCCCCCCCATATACGATACCTGGGTACATGTGGGAACTGTCTGCGATCCAACGAGATGCAGTCCACCTGCCATGGTCACTCCCCCACCATCCTCGTGTCCCGTTCCTGCACCAGTAAGTCCAACACCGCCCGCTGGAATACAAAGCATCTCAAAATCCCCCCAATTTTATACTCTTTGTTGTTGTTTACCGTTTACACCACCCAATCCACAAACAGTCCCCCCAACCCTAAACTCAACACAACCAAAGGCAGTTTGGACGGCACTTGGTCTTTTGGCAACCGAACCCGAATATTTTATTGCTGATATTCTAAGCCTTGTTTTGGGAATCGCGGGGGGGATTGCGTTTTTGTTATTGTTGGCTGGAGCGTTTGGCTACATTACTTCTTCTGGCTCGCCCGATGCTGTTATGGGCGCTAAAAGCACCATCACCGCGGCACTTACTGGTTTAGCTGTAATCATTTTTAGCGTC
>JAHINB010000013.1 GCA_018896215.1 Patescibacteria group bacterium | reverse complement strand
GTTTTGCTATGGATGACGAGAGGTTAAAAAACCCTAACAATATTTTTGGGAAAGATTATTTTGAAGAGCAGTTGGCTAGAATTCGTAACATTCGTTCCAGCGAACGAAGATTTTACCAAAAAGTTACTGATATCTATGCTCAATGTAGTGCCGATTACAATCCAAACGAAGAAATTACCAAGCAATTTTTTGCTACTGTGCAAAACAAACTTCATTTTGCTATTACAGGAAAAACTGCAGCAGAAATAATTTACGAAAGAGTAAGTAGCGAAAAGGAAAAAATGGGGTTAACCTCTTGGAGACGATCTCCACAAGGGAAAATTATGCCGAGTGATACAATCAATCATTGCCAAGAATTACTTGGGTAAAAAGGAATTAGAGCATCTAAATCGTATTGGTAACATGTACCTAGATTATGCCGAAATGCAAGCGGTGCGAGGTCGTGCAATGACCATGAAAGATTGGATAGAAAAACTTAATTCCTTTTTAAAATTTAGCGAATACGAAATATTAACAAACTCCGGAAAAATTAGTCACGAAGTTGCCGAAGAACTTGCCTTATCGGGGTATGAAAATTATCGAATAGTGCAAGATAAAAACTATATTTCTGATTTTGATCGTGAAGTAAAAAAACTTCTCAAAAGAAAAAATTCTAATGGTTGACAGGGGGAATTTGTCTGTGATAGACTCCCAAGGTTAAGCAAGGTAGAAGTAGAAGGCCAGGTTAACATTGGTCTTTGTATCTGTTTAAAAATTGATTGAAATTATCAAATAATATAATGCGCCTCAGCTTTTCTGAAGAAGGTTTTGATTTTCCCTTGCCAAACTTATCAGCCATTCAATTGGAGTCCTACGACGCTTTTTTAAAAGGCGGTGTTAACGATATTTTAGAAGAGATTAACGATGTAGAAGACTATACAGGCAGAGGCTGGGTTTTAAGTTTTGCCAATCCCCGTTTTGACAACTCTACAATTACCATTCAAGAATCTATAGATAGGGGAACGACTTACAGCGCCCCCTGGTATTTAAAGACCACACTTTTTGAAAAAGAAACCAAAAAATCCAAAACCCAAGAAATTTATATGGGGGAAGTTCCCCTAATGACACCAAAGGGAACCTTTATTATTAATGGAATCGAAAAGGTTGTAGTAAACCAACTAACACGCTCCGAAGGAGCGTATTTTGTTCCTTTGGAATACCCAGGAATTGTAAGACCTTTAGCTTCTGCCAAACTTCTTCCCAAAAATGGCGCTTGGCTTGAAATAGAAACCCTTAAAAATAATGTTTTGGCTGTAAAAATAGATCGCAAGAGAAAAGTTGTTCTCTCGGCGCTCTTACGTGTATTTGGATTAGAAACTGACAATCAAATCCGTGAGGCATTTGCCGAAGCCGAAAAAGGTTCAGAAGTTTCTTACATCGAGAATACTCTAGAAAAAGATCCCTCATCTAATTATGACGAGGCTTTAATCGAAATTTATCGCAAAATTCGTCCTGGTGAGCCTTTAATTTTGGATAATGCTAAGACTCTGGTCGAAACAATGTTTTTTAACCCCCGAAGATACAGTTTGGGCAAAGTTGGGCGATTTAAATTTAATCAAAGATTGGGAACCACCTTTGCCAACGATCCTGAAGGTAGGCTTTTGCACAAAGAAGATTTAATTAAAGTTGTCGAAAAAATTATTGCTCTAAATCGCAACTTGGGAGAAGAGTTTGATGATATTGATCATTTGGGAAATCGGCGGGTTCGTTCTGTAGGAGAGCTATTGCAAAATCAAATTAGAATTGGATTTTTGCAAATGGAACGCAATATTAAAGAAAGAATGTCCTTGCAACCTAGAGGCGAGCTTTGTGAACCGGGAGCATTAATTTCGACCCGCCCAGTTTCTGCCAAGGTTCACTCCTTTTTTGCTTCGGGGCAACTAAGTCAGTACCAAGATCAATCTAATCCGCTTACGGGCCTTGATCATTTGCGCAGGCTTTCTGTGATGGGACCTGGTGGTTTGACCAAAGAAAGAGCCAGCTTTTCGGTAAGAGATGCACACTACACACACTATGGAAAAATTTGTCCCGTGAGAACCCCGGAGGGTCCCAATATTGGACTTATTACCTATATTGCTTTATATGCTAGGGTTAATGAGTATGGGTTTTTAGAAACCCCCTACCGAAAAATTGTTGCTGATGGGAAAGGAAGTTACAAAGTAACTAATACTGTTGAGTATCTTGCCGCGTACGACGAAGAAAAGTATTACATTACCGATGCTTCTGCGGTTGTTTCCCGTGACGGGAAAATTTCCGAGACGCGTGTTCCTTTAAGGAAAGGCAAAGATTTTTTTATTGGGGATATTTCCATGGCAAGCTACATGGATATAAATTCTCAACAGACTGTTGGAGTTGCCGCATCTCTAATTCCATTTATCTCGAACACGGATGTTATTAGAGCTTTATACGGATGTCAGCAAGCAACGCAAGCTGTGCCTTTAATTTCTCCTCAAGCCCCGTTTGTTGGAACTGGAATGGAGGGAATTGTTGCCCAAAATTCTGGTGCAATTATAGAAGCTCCGTTTGCTGGTGTTACAGAATATGCTGATGCGGAAAGGATTGTTTTTAAAGGCAAAGAGAAAGTAGAATATAAAATTCAAAAATTTGTGCAATCTAATATGGATACCTGCTACAACCAAAAGGTTAATGTAGTTACAGGTCAAAAAGTTAAACAAGGTGCTATTCTTGCCGAGGGTCCAGCGGTTAGTAATGGAGAAATGGCAATTGGGGCAAATCTTACAGTTGCTTTTATGATTTGGCATGGGTACAACTACGAGGACGCCATAATTATTTCGGATCGTTTGGTAAAAGATGACATTTTAACCTCTATTCACATTAAAGATCACTCGGTGCAAGTTTTGGAAACTAAACTTGGTCCCGAAGAAATTACCCGCGATATTCCCAATGTTTCGGAGGAGGCGCTTAGGAATTTGGATGAAAATGGTATTGTTGCGGTTGGTTCCGAGGTTAAGTCGGGCGATATTTTAGTTGGAAAAATTGCTCCCAAAGGGGAGACCGAACTTTCTGCCGAAGAAAGGCTATTGCGGGCGATTTTTGGAGAAAAATCTCGCGATGTTAAAGATAATTCCTTGGTTTTGCCTCACGGCGAATACGGAACAGTCATTAGTGTAACCGAGTTAAGCAAAGAAAGAGGCGACGAGTTGCCCACTGGAGTTGTTCGCGAGATTAGGGTTTTTGTTGCCCAAAGAAGAAAAATTGTGGTGGGGGATAAACTTACTGGAAGGCAGGGTCAAAAAGGGGTTATTGCTCTAATCGCCCGAGAAGAAGATATGCCTTTTACTCAAGAAGGGGTTGCTGCAGACATCATTTTACACCCAGCATCTCTTCTTGGAAGAATGAATATTGGCCAGCTTCCAGAGACCCATTTGGGGTGGGTTTCTCAAAAGACTGGTAATTACTATAAAGTTCCCGTGTTTAGTAAATTTAACGAAAGTTATCTAATTAAAGCTTTAAAAGATGCCAATCTTCCCACCGATGGAAAAACTGTACTCTACGACGGTCGCACAGGCGAGCCTTTTGACACTCGTATTGTAGTTGGTAGTTTATATGTTCTAAAACTTCATCACCTTGCGGAAGACAAAATGCATGCCAGGAGCACAGGTCCTTATTCTTTAATTACCCAGCAACCATTGGGTGGAAAGGCTCAATTTGGAGGTCAAAGGTTCGGAGAAATGGAAGTTTGGGCTCTCGAAGCCTACAGCGCAGCGCATGTTCTTCAGGAAATGCTCACCATCAAATCGGACGATATGTTAGGAAGAACACTTGCTTATAGGGCGATGTTACAAGGAGAAAAAATCCCACCAGCGGCAATTCCCGAATCGTTTAAACTTTTAGTTCGTGAGCTTAATGGGTTATGTCTAAATATTGAAACAGTTGGAGAAAGCCAAGAGGAAGTAGAAGAAGTAGAACTTGCGGGCATTGTTCCGGGAGAGGCTGTTGTAGAATCCGAAAAAAGCGGCAAAAAACCAAAAGTTGTGGAATTAGAAGTAGTTTTAGAAGACAAATCTCATGAATAAATTATCTAGACTAAAAGATTTTCATTCCCTAAAAATATCGGTTGCTTCGCCCGATGATATTCAGAACTGGTCTTTTGGTGAGATTACAAAGCCTGAAACAATAAATTACCGAACTTTTAAAGCCGAAAAGGGCGGTCTTTTTGACGAGAAAATATTTGGACCGACAAAAGATTATGAATGCTATTGCGGAAAATATAAAAGAATTCGCTACAAGGGGGTAATTTGCGACAAATGTGGCGTGGAGGTAACTCATTCCCGAGTTAGAAGAGAACGGATGGGGCATATAACCCTTGCCTCTCCCGTTGCCCACGTTTGGTTTTTTAAAGGGATACCTTCAAAACTGGCATTGCTTTTAGATATTTCGCCTAGAAGTTTAGAAGCGGTAATTTACTTTTCGTCATACATTGTAATTTCATTAGACAGCGATAAAAAGATGTCCATAATTTCTACTCTTAGCAAAGATTTAGAGCTAGAAAAGAGCAAGGTTTTAGAAGATTCCGAGGCCCAAATTGCATTGCTTAAAGCAGAGGTGGCAAAAGAAGTTAAAGAGAAAGATAAACAGAAAAAAGCGCTTTTAATTGAGGCGATTACCTTAAAAGCTAATCAAAAGGTAGCCCAAATTCGCGAGAAAGTTGTTGCTCGTCAAGACGAAGTAAAAGATAAGTTTTCGATTTTAGATAAAAAACTCTCCTCCATCAAGCGATTTACGGTATTAACCGACATGGAATATTTAGATATGGCATACTACATGGATCAGTTTTGTACTGTAGAAATTGGGGCCGAAGCAATAAAAAATATTTTGGATGCAATAGATTTGGTGGAGGATATTAAAAAGCTTAAAGCCAAAATTACACGGACAAAGGGTCAAGCGCAACTTAAACTCACCAAAAGATTAAAGGTGTTGGAGGGTTTTAGACACGCTGGTATTAGCCCAACTTGGGTTGTGTTACAACATTTACCTGTTATCCCCCCAGATTTGCGTCCTATGGTTCAGCTGGAGGGTGGTAGGTTCGCCACAAGCGATCTCAATGATCTTTATCGAAGAATTATCAACCGTAATAGTAGACTGAAAAGGTTACTAAATTTGGGGGCGCCAGAAATTATAGTCCGCAACGAGAAAAGAATGTTGCAAGAGGCGGTGGACGCTTTGATTGATTCTTCCAAGCAAAGATCCACATCTAGGGTTCTAAGGACTACCCGAAAACCCTTGCGTTCAATCTCTGATATGTTAAAGGGAAAGCAGGGAAGATTTAGGCAGAATTTACTGGGAAAGAGGGTAGATTATTCGGGAAGATCGGTTATAGTTGTGGGTCCCGAACTTGCCCTAACCGAATGCGGTATTCCAAGAGAAATGGCAATTGAGCTTTTAAAGCCTTTAGTTCTTCGCGAAATTTTGCTTCGCGGGCTTGCTCCCAATGTAAAGAGCGCCAAATATATTTTAGAAGAAAGAGGTGGCGAGGTTTGGGATATTGTAGAGTCCCTTGCCAAAACAAGACCCGTACTTTTAAATCGCGCTCCAACACTGCATCGATTGGGAATTCAAGCCTTTTATCCCAAGCTAATTGATGGCAACGCGATTCAAATTCACCCTTGCGTTTGTGATGGTTACAATGCCGATTTTGACGGGGATCAGATGGCTGTGCATTTGCCGTTATCTAAAGAAGCTATTGATGAGGCAAAAGATTTAATGTTGGCAGATAAAAACTTGCTCAAACCTTCTAATGGTCAATTTATTGCCATGCCAGCAAAAGATATGATTTTAGGTGTCTATTACCTAACAACAATAGATACCGAGGCTAAAAAACACTCTGGAACATTCGGGAGTGTAGATGAGGTGTTGCTGGCTTTGGATAATAAAAAAATAACTCTTAAACAACTCATAAATGTTTACATAAATGGGAAGACTCTAGAAACCACTGCGGGAAGGGTAATTTTTAACGAGCAGATTCCTCAATCTTTGGGATATATTAATAGTAGCGTTGGAAAAAGCGCCTCGGAAGACACGCTTTCGCTAAGCGACTTATTTGATAAAGTATTAAAATCTGAAGATTCTAGGATTACTGTGGAATTTATTGATGCGGTCAAGAATTTAGGATACGAATACGCTACAAAGTCGGGTTTGTCAGTTTCGCTGTTTGATTTTAAAGCCTCTCCAGATAAGGATTTAATGCTTAATGTTGCTAATAAGAAAGCGGAGGAAATTGACTTGAACTACAAAAGAGGTCTTATTACAAGACAAGAACAAAAGAGTTTGCTACAAGCTCTTTGGCAAGAGACTACCGAAAAAATTGACGATGCTACCTGGAAAATGTTGGACGATAAGAATGTGGTTAAATATATGCTTAAATCGGGCGGTGCTGGAAAAGCCTCACGAGTGCAAATTAGACAGATTGCTGGAATGAGAGGGCTTATCGCTGATCCTACGGGACGAATTATTGAAATGCCAATTAAAGGAAATTACAAAGAAGGTCTTTCGGGGTTTGAATATTTTGCGGGATCCCGAGGTTCTCGCAAGGGAATTACCGATAAATCATTAAGGACCGCCGATGCGGGGTATCTTACTCGCCGACTTGTCGATGTGGCGCAAGATGTAATTATAAGAACCGAATTTTGCGGAACCGAAAAGTACAGAGAAATTTCGCGAGCCGATTGCGTGCCACTCGCCTCCATGGCAGATAAATTAAAGGGTCGGTTTGTTGCCAAGACTGTTAAGCATAAAGGAAAAACGCTCATTAAAAAAGGAGAGCTTATAACGGCAAGTATCGCCAAGCAAATAGATTTGCTGGAGATTGACAACATTAGAATTTACTCTCCCTTAACTTGTGAGTACAGTCATGGGATTTGTCAAAAGTGCTATGGAGAGGATTTAACTAATTTGGCGGTGGTAAAGATAGGCGTTCCTGTTGGAATTTTGGCGGCGCAGTCTATTGGCGAGCCGGGAACCCAGCTTACTATGAGAACATTCCATACAGGTGGTGTTGCAGGAAAGGATATTACACAAGGGCTTCCCCGAGTAGAAGAAATTTTAGAGGCTCGTTTGCCCAAATCACTTTCTATCATGAGCGAAATTTCTGGTCGGGTATCGCTAGAGGAGGATAAGAATGGAAAAAGGACTCTTACAGTAAAGGTGACGACAAAGAATGTTGATATTTCCGAAGTTTGCTACAATGTAGATCCCGTTTCGGAAATTATTGTGGCAAAAGGCGATTTAGTCACGGCAGGACAGCCCTTAACACTAGGGAGTTTAGATTTGGGGGAGCTTCTAAACGCTGTTGGGGTAATGCAAACGCAAAATTATATTGTAAAAGACTTGCAAAAAGTTTATACATCGCAAGGTGTTAAGCTAAACGATAAGCATTTAGAGGTAATTGTAAGGCAGATGTTTAATAAGGTAGAGGTGGATAAAGTTGGCGACACAATTTTTTTGCAGGGTGAAGTTATTACCAAAGATAGGTTTGAAGAAGAAAATTCTAAAGTTGCAGCAGAGGGTGGGGAAATGGCAGAGGGGCATTTAATATTGCTTGGTATTACAAGATCGTCACTGGAGACCGATAGCTTTTTGGCGGCTGCGAGCTTTATGAACACTAGTAGAGTACTAACCGATGCCGCTTCGGTTGGCGCGGTTGATAAGTTGCTCGGTCTCAAAGAAAATGTAATAATCGGTAGATTAATTCCAGTGGGAGAGCGTGCACGACTGGAATAATGAGTTATAATATACGATTATGCCGACAATAAACCAGTTAGTCAAAAAAAGAAGAAAAAACATTAAGGTTCGAAAGGCAACACCAGCGTTGAAGGTTATTTATTCATCTTTGCATCGCAAAAAGAAAAAAATAGCCAGTCCCTTTAAACGAGGGGTATGTCTTATTGTTAAGACAATGACTCCTAAAAAACCGAACTCGGCACTGCGCAAAGTTGCCAGAGTGCGTTTATCTAATGGTGAGGAGGTAACTGCCTACATTCCGGGGGAAGGTCACGCGCTTCAAGAACATTCCGTAGTATTGGTTCGTGGTGGTAGGGTTAAGGATTTGCCGGGTGTAAAGTACACAATTGTTAGAGGCAAATTTGATTTAGCAGGAGTTTCTGGTCGCAAGACTTCTCGAAGTCATTACGGAACCAAAAAAGATGCGGGAGTTAAGAAAGTTTAATCATGTCAAGATCGTCTAAACCAATAAAAAAGATTTTAGAAACAGACACCGTTTATAAATCCAAGGTAGTCACAAGACTTATCACTCGGATGATGTTAGGGGGTAAAAAAAGCCTTGCCCAAGAAATTGCTTACATCGCAATCGCAGGCTTGTCTGAAGACAAAAAGGAGGCGCTGGCAAAATTTGAAGAGGCGATCAAAAATTTAATGCCTGCTCAAGAAGTCAGAAGTCGTAGGGTTGGAGGAGCAACTTATCAGGTTCCAGCTCCTTTGCGCCACGACAGATCCGAGGCGTTGGCAATTAGATGGTTGGTGGAGATTTCTCGTAATAAAAAAGGCAAGCCTATGGCTCAAAGATTGCTCGATGAAATTCAGTTGGCTTTTAAAAAAGAAGGCGCCGCCTTTAAAAAGAAAGAAGATACTATCAGAATGGCAGAAGCCAACAAAGCCTTTGCACATTTTAAATGGTAATGACACAACTCCCATTATTTATATATTTACCCAAGAATGCGATTAATTTCTGAATTTGCCGTTGACTTCAAAGGGAATTAGAATAATGTTAGTAATCAACAACTATAGCCGTAGGCGACGGAGGATAAATTTACCAACTAAAAAAGAAGTGCTTGACAGCATAAATACTCCAGTGGGAATATCTACCCATTAGTAATTATCAGTATTTTTGCCCCCAAAATATATGAAAACTAAAAAAACCAAACGGGCAACGGTAAAAAGGCGTGCTGTTGCAAGTCGCGAGGCTAAAAGTATGGTGCCGTTTAACAGTCGTAAGTTAGTGCCATTAATTCTGGTCACAAGCTTGCTTTTTTTGTTTTTTGCCCTTTTAGCTTGGGTAGTTGGTATTAAATCCCAATGGTTAAGTACGCAGGATGCTGTTTCCGCGAGTGTCATGCAGGTTAGACCGATTCATTGATTGTCTGTTGATAAAAGTTGTAAAAATCACTCCCAAAGCTAATTTAAAAGAATCCATCCACAACTTGGTTGAAGAGCTTGGTGGGTTTAAGAGATTTATCAGCACAGGAGATGTAGTCTTTGTTAAACCCAATTTTAATACCGCTGACCCCTTTCCCGCCTCCTCCGATGTGGAATTTTTAAAATGTCTTACCGAACTATTGTATCAGCATGGGGCAAAACTTGTTGCCATTGGCGATTCCTCTACAGTTACTTTAAACACGCGAAAGATTATGGAAAAGAAGGGGGTATTCGAGTTATTAAATTCGGATACTCCTCCAAGAATGTATGTTTTTGAGGAAGGGAGATGGGTTAAATCCGCAATCTCCTCCCCAATTCTAAAAAGCGTTTCTATTCCAGAAATTGTAACTAAAGCCGATAAGATAATTTATGTTCCCTGTTTAAAAACTCACAAACAGGCGCAGTACACTGGGGCGTTAAAGCTAACAGTTGGTTTTGTTAAACCAATAGAGCGCATTAGAATGCATCTTAAAAACTTGCAAGAAAAAGTCGCTTTAATCAATACTGTTATCAAGCCAGACTTGGTAATTATGGACGCTCGAAAATGTTTTATCACCCGAGGACCTACAGAGGGGGAAATAAGGGAACCAAATTTGCTTTTGGCATCAACTGGAAGGGTGGCAATTGATTGCGCCGGGGTAAAAATTATCCAAAGCTTTAAAGGTAATAGTCTTTCTCACATTAAAATCCCCACCGACATTCCCCAAATTAAAACTGCAATAGAACTTGGGATTTATTAAATTTTGTTATAAAAAAAGCGGAGAAGACCTTGGCTGTGCTAGCCCAAGATTTCCTCCGCTTCCAGTGGCGCCATGGGAAGTTGGAAGGTCACTTCCAGTATCCCTCATGGCACCAGGTTCGTCTTTCATTCGTTCTCCGTGATAGAACCGATCCGGATATTTCGATATATCCGTTCGTCCTGTCCACGGGCAATCCACCCTTGTCTATCCGCAGAGCCTCTTTCGAGCCTGTGGGGACGGGGGTAAGGGTCTCATCCTCCGAGATGAGACCGACGCTGAACATCTGAATCCGAAACTCCGACAAACTCCAAAGTTTTTGCCCCGTTGAGGTCTCATAAATCCAGACCTCGTCAAGGCTCTTGATCCACTCCAAGTGTCCCGGGGTGCAGACACTTGTCGTTGGCGCTGGGGCGGGTGGGTAGTAGGTGTTGTCACACACCTGCCCGCAAGGATTTGTCGGATCCCTTCGCGCTCCTCCAGTACAGACCGGGCAGTCAGGGGCTTGAGTAGGTGCCGGAGTCAATTCCGTTGGAACCGGGACTGTCGTTGGGGTAGGTTCGGGGGTTGGTACGATCACTGCTCCCAAACCAACCGCCACCCAGCCCCGGAAGGAGACGAGCCACCAATTTCGGCTGGACTTCCAACTTCCAACCGCCATCACATCTCCCTCTGAACCGTACTTGTAGGGTGGGTCGATCAGGGATTTGTCCAAAACTTCGTAGGAACTGATTCCCTCAAGCAACCAATCCCTAACCTCGTCGAGCTGATCCTCTGTGGGAAAATCTGCCACTTCCTCATAGCGGACTTCCCAATCTCTTTGGGGCTTTGCCATCAGCCCCTCGGGAATCTTGACTACCCATTCAACCGGTTGCATCCCGTTCACAGGATCCCCTGTCTCATATACTTCCGTATTTTTGACAAGCTTTCCCACTGGACGTTGTTGTGTCCCGCCGTTTGGAGCCGATGTTTCGGCCCAGAACTGGAGGGGCGCGTCCCAGGAGTTGACCCTTTTGGGGTTTCCCGGGAAGAATACCCCGCTTCCGCCTTGGGCGCATCGGGGGCTGTTCCCCTCGCATTGCCCAAAGACAAGGAGGGGTTGAGGGGTAGGTGCGGGTGTGGGTTGAGGCTTTATCTCATCCACAGCTCGCCTCCCCACGGCAACGATCACCCCCGCTACGCAGGCGAAGAGTAGGATAAGGATGCCTAGAGCAACAAGACACCCAATAATCCCTCGCTTGCGCGACCCAGTCTGCTCCTCCTTCTCATCCTCTTCAAGAGGAGGATTTTGACCTTTCTCTACCATCATTTTAGACCTCCTTTTCCAATCTCCCCGAACACTTCTGCGGGATCTATATGGTTATACAACCCTTCCCGCACCTCGAAGTGCAGGTGGGGTCCAGAGGTTTTTCCCGTCAAACCGACCCGGCCAAGCAAAGTGGACGCATCCACCCGATCGCCGGTCTTGACAGGAAGACTCTCGTCCAAATGCACATAGACGGTTGACTTACCGTCGTCGTGCATCAGCAGAACCCAGCATCCGTATCCTCCGGCATTGTTGCATCCAGAGTATTCCACGGTTGCTGGAACCGTGTGGGCGCTCACCACCGGTGTTCCCAGCGAGACCATAAAATCCAGCGCTGGGATTTTGTGCCACGGACCGTCCGATACCGTGGCGCCCTCCACCGGATAGCGCCAACTGCCATTCCCCCCCGCCACCACTGTGGCAGAGGATTGATATGTTGAAGCCGAGACTTCGGAGCAGGGACTGGAAGGTCCCAACCCCAGAAGCTCCAACGCTGTTCCCAAAAACCCCAGCAGTCCGTCATTGGGGTTGGGAACAAGACAAATTTTGCATACTTGGGAGGTTTGGGTAGTAGCGCCTGTCGCGCTCGGAGCTTCCGCTCCTGACGCCATGACAGCGCCCCCATGACCTCCCAGCCATGAATCTAGCGTGTTAGTCCTACCTTGCCGAATCTCGTCATATATCGCCGAGCGGCGATAATATAACAGAGTTTCGGCAAACCAGTTGGCAAGGTTCATCCGCAGGATGCGGGGTCCTGCATTGTAACAGGCGCCCGCCAAGCGGAAATCTCCCCCCGCCAGACGGAGACAGGAAGCAAAGACTCTCGCTCCCGCCTCCAGATTTGTCGCGGGATCAAAGTGGTCGGTTTCGTTAGCCGTAAAGTTGAACGGCATCACTTGAACCAACCCTTGGGCGCCCGCCCAGGATCCCGCGGTGGGGTTACCGGCAGGATTCTCAATTGTGGCAATGACCCCGAACATCAGAGGGTCAAAGCCGTGGCGCAGAGCCGTTTCTTCCAGAAGACCGCGCCAGCGTTGAACTCCAGCGGGAAGAAGCGCCCATGCGCTATCCTCACTACCACCATCGTAGTTCTGTTGAAATTCATATGAGGATTCTCCCACTGCCGTCAGCGTTTCTACTTCCGTGCAGACAACACGCGGGACAAAAATTCCCGCTTCCTTTAGCAGTACATCCCAAATCGCCCCCCCAGTTTTGTCAAATAGGAAGGCGAAAACTAAAACCGCCCCCGCAACCAATGCCATCGCGCAAACTGTCGCAACGATAGCAAATGATTGGAGGGCGGTGGACAGGAGCCACTTAAGGCTTAAGATCTCTTCCCAGTCGTCCATTCCGCCCTCCTTTGGGGGTTTGCTTGATGGACCGATTACCGCCGAGCCGAAACGAGGTTGTGCAGATCCTTGTTGGAGATCCAGGTGTTGATTGATGTTGGTTCCCAATCCAAATACCTAGAAATCACGGCGGATTTCGGACCTTGATGATGTATAACGATACCAAACTTGTCATACATCGTTTGAGGTGGATCTCCTGGAGCCTGTGTCGTCACTGCGACAATGCATCCTGGGTACCCACCGGGAATTGGCTTCCACAGCTCCGACATTGCTGTTTCTAAGATAGCGAGAAGTCTGTCAACCTCTGCCTCCATGCTATAGGTTGCCCTAGCGGCGAGGAGACGGAAGAGGTCATCCACCAAAAGTCCCAGATGCCGACCTGCAGGAAGAACCGCGGACCAGTCGGCCTTGGGAACCTCCTTGGTGAACTCGTCAACGAAGCCGATTGCGAACTGGACGAGTTGTGGTGTGAACTCCACACCGATAGGGCGGATGGTGAACGGTTTTCCCTGTTGAAGGAACCCGATTGCTTCCGCCACACATGCCCGTCCAGTTTTTTCACTGTCGTTTCCACAAACATCAACAACCTTACCCCCCGCATCACACACCATTGCCAGAGTGCTTGCCTTGGGATCAGTGCCACTGATGATTCCCACAAATCTCCCACCAGTTCTTTGGAGGAGACTCGAGTTCACGCCAGTGGTCTTGCCCGATCCCTGGACCCCGGTGCGGAGTTCGTGGGGTCGGGGTTCGAGAAAACACGGGGTTCTGCCCCGCAACCCGACGAACAGTGCCTCGTCGGGATCGCGTGATGCCGAACCGACACTAGAACAAAGGGCATCGGAGACTAGGCAAAACTCTTCTGCCGTCAAAGAGAATCCTCCGCTAGCTTCAATTTCCGTTTCCGGAAGGAAGCGACGGAAGAGTCCGGACGCTCCAGTCTTGGAGCTCCCCAGCAACGGGATTTCGAATCCTGCAGAGCGGAACTCGCCCAACGCCCGCTTCAACGACCCTCGGCCGTTCTTGAGAAGAACCATTGCCGTCAGCCGTCCAAAGACGGTGCCGGAGGCGATCCTTTCGGCTTCAAAGGAAATAGGATAGCCTTTAGACAGAAGCCGATTTAGCGCCTCCGAAAGCGGAAGGTTCTTGCCGAAACCCAAACAGCGAGGTCTAAGCTCCACGAAAGCGCACTTCCGCGTTCCCGCTTTGCCAAACTTAGCAACCGCGGTTCCCCCGTAGGTCAAAACCTCCTCAACCCTTGGGGTACTTTCGGTCGCTCCGGAACTTGCTAAAAGCGCTTCCGTCTTAAGACGAACAGCCCTCGGCTCCAGCAATCTACCAAGAGGCACATCCGGCGCTTGCTCTGATGGCATATCTGCCGTGAGCAAGATTTGGCGGACTAGCCGACGAGGCCATAGGGATCCACTCCCAGGAAGGGCGAAATCTCCGATACTCTTTAGAGCTTCCGCCACGAATGGTGGATCTTTCGAGTCCGCCCGCGTTGCCGCGAGGAACCCCGGAACTTCCAACCCTACAGGTGTGGAAATCAACCGGACTCTACCGGAGTTTCCGAGGATTGTTTCCCCCGGTTGCTCGGGCGGATAGGTAATCTCCCACACTGGATATCCGTTGACCGAAAACAGCGATTCCAACGGAGAGGCAAATCCCAAGAGTCTCATTGCCTCTCCAACGACTTCCTCAATCCAACCCCTCTTTCTCTTTTCTCTCCCAAATCTCCGCGGAAGCATCGCCCAAGACTTGTAGGCGATACCAATCGCGAAAATCGCTCCCAAACCGCCCAGAACCACGACGGGTCCCGCTGGGTGAAGCAGTTGAGAGAGAAAAAGAGACGCGGGGAGGAAGAGAAAGACCAGCAGATACGGGCGGAGCTTGCGGCTCCACCGCGTATCCAAAGCCCACAGGAGGATTGTATACATCAGATCCCCTAAGGGCTCTCCTACTCGAGCCAAAATACTCAACATGGTTTCCTCCCTCCCCGCGCTACGCCGGGGGTTCTGGATTTGCCGCTGCGGTGTTGCCACTGCGGGTGGCGTTTTTCACTCCATCGACAACTCCACCAACATCAACTCCAAGCCTCTTGGAGAGAGGCCCGAAGATGTGCGCTAGAGCCGCTTCCAGTCCGCCCCCGGTTAAGAGGGCAAGGGCGGACATTACCAAAGCAACGATCTCCTCCGGCTCTAGCCTGTTTGGCTCCCTTTGCAGAACGGTTTCTTTCGGCGCGATCGCCGTGAACACTTTTCGCAGAAGCAAAGGACCAAACAGGAAGAAGAAGAGAAGCGCTCCGGCAGTAATTACTAGAACTGCCGCTTTTATCAGTCCGCCTCCTCCCAACAGGGGAATGGTGGGTAGACCAAGATCTGTGTTGAGGACGAACGCCAGGATGAACGGGTACATCGCGTACACGATGTAAGAAAACAGCACTGAAGCGTACGCAATCAATCCACGCCTGTTTGTCCATTGCGCGATTACCGCAATGATTGGAACAAACAGGGCGGCCACGAGCAACATTGACCACATGATCATCCGTAGGGAAAATAGGACCAAACCCGCCATGAGAAGCAATACTCCCCCGGCAAGATCCATCAGCCCCATCCCCCTCACAACGAAATCCGCCAACCCAAGATCAGGGAACTCTAGGTACGCCCCCGATAACAGATAACCGGATAAGAAAATCCAGATTCCGGTCATCATCAGAAGCAGAAACCAACCGATTCCCCAGTCCTCTACAGGCTGGCGCCGCGCGTAGGCCCTTGCGGACATCCACGCGGTGAAAATGAAACCGATTAAGATGAGTAGGGAGGCGAGACCGCCAATCCCTGCCCAAACTGAAAGGGGTAACTCAACTCGAGGACCGATGATCCCGAACTTAATCAGATCACTGATCCCCTTAAGCTCCCCTATCACTCCTGCGACCATCTTTCCTACACCGTCCCCCTCACCTCCTGTACATCCCGCCAGAAGCAGGAGGGAAGCGAGGGGAGCGACGGTTTTCAGAAACCGTTTCATTTTCATCTCGTTCCCTCCTGCCCCGTTAGGGGGTGAAGATTTGGACAACTCTACTGACGAACTGGCCGAATGACTGCGCCAGTCCATCAAACATACTGAAATAGCTTGAGGAATGGGAGGCAATGCCGAAGGCAGTCGCCGCCACAACCCCAAGCCCCAACAACAGCGCCATAGCAGCCACCACCGCCCCCGCGACCCCTCCGATCCCCTCGCCTTTCGAGGACCAGAGGATGATGATCGCAGCGACGGCCAAAGCCACAGCGCCGACCCCAGCAACCGCAAGAACACTGTTGCTAAACACGATATTTCTCCTTTCCTTTATTGAGTAGTGACTTCGACCAACCACATCAGCTTGCGCCATGATCTCTCCGCGTTTGGGAATTGCCACATGTCGGCTTCCCCCGACGCGGTCAAGAATTGAACTACCCTCTTTTGGGTCAGGAAATTGACCAGCCTTACGAGAAGACCGGTCTCCACAACCTCTCCGGAGGATCCATGGATGATCTTCCACGGCAGATAAGTGACATCGCCACCTCTCGCGGGAGTGATGTCAGTCAGTGGGGTTGGCTCCGCGTAGCCTTCAAAACTAAAAAGGCGCAGGAGCCAGCCGAACCGTACATGCTTGATCAGCGTTATACTTTCTCCTCCTGCGGAGCTCTCTAGCAAGACCTGTGTTGCTAGGAGCTCAAAGAGGAAACGGAGATTGTTGGTCAGTACATACAGACCAACCATAGCAGGATCCCTTTCGGGATCCAGAGCTTTCCAGCGAAGGCGCCTGTTCCTCTTGAACGCCGTGGCAATCTTTTCTAGAGCCTCTTTTTCAGACTCATTGCCACGGAGCTCCAGCGCTCCCGCTTTTAGCGGGTCAAATAACAATGGGGACAAGACATTGAATACCAGCAGGAAGATGTCCCCGAAAGCTCCTGCCATCGCCCATAGTGCTCCCTTTATTAAATCAAACAAGGGACACCTCCTTTCCTTTCTTTGATAAAAGATGAAATTCGCTATTCAGTTTTTAAGGTGCCTGAATCTCCCCCACAGAGTGAGGGAAACACGATTCATTTTTCGTTTACTGATTTTTATGACAGGGATAAGACGCAAAAGGCGCAGGGGAAGCCCTTTTTACAGGCTCTCTCCAAGTAGTTGACAGGTGAGCAGTTTTTACTATAAGATACGACTCTTGTCAAGGGGAAATTGTGCGGTGTCAAACCGATTGTGATTACCCGTTGCTATTAGTTGCAAAATTTGCTAAAAAGAGGAAACTCCGTATAGGAGTTTTTTGTTGTAAGATCATGCAAGACAAAGAATTTGGGGAAATACCCCTAGATAGAATTAGAAATATTGGAATAATTGCCCACATTGACGCGGGCAAAACAACCACTACCGAGGCGGTTTTGTTTCATACCGGAAAAACTCACAAAATTGGCAAGATCGATTTAGGTGACACCCAAATGGATTGGATGGAACAAGAACGAGAAAGGGGAATCACTATCACCTCTGCCGCTACTACCTGTTTTTGGCGCAGGTATTTTGGAGAAAAAAGTGCTGTTTACCGAATCAACATTATTGATACTCCAGGGCATGTGGATTTTACCGCCGAGGTGGAACGCTCTCTAAGGGTTCTTGATGGAGCAATAGTTGTTTTTGACGGAAAGATGGGAGTGGAGCCACAATCGGAAACTGTTTGGCGACAAGCCAGCAAATACCATGTTCCCCGAATCTGTTTTATTAATAAAATTAACCAAATTGGCGGAGATTTTTACAGGAGTTTGGAATCAATTAGGGAAAGGCTAAGCTCTAAAGCGTTTCCTATTGTTTTGCCCCTGGGATTTGAAAAAGACCTCCATGGTGTTATCGATTTAATTCGGATGAAGACTTATACCTATACTGACTATTTGCAAGAAGATTTAGTGGAAGAAGAAATTCCCGCAAATTTAATCGAAGAAGCAAAAAAATGGAGAGGAGAAATGTTGGAAAGAGTTGCTGACTTTGATGACGAAGTTATGGATAAGTATCTCAACGGTAAAGAGATATCAGAAAGCGAGCTTATGCGAGCGGTTAGAAAAGCTACTCTAAGTGGCGAGGTTTTTCCGGTTTTTGGAGGAGATGGACGAGGCGTAATTGTAAAAAGCTTGTTAGATCAGGTAATTAATCTTCTCCCATCTCCATTAGAACTTCCTCCCGTTAAAGGCAAGAATCCTAAAACAGGAGCCGAAGAAGAAAGAAGACCTGATATTACGGAGCATTTTTCGGGATTGGCTTTTAAAGTTCAAACCGACCCTTATGTTGGAAGACTGACCTATTTTAGAGCTTACTCGGGAAAACTTACAGCTGGGTCGTATGTTTTAAACGCCACCCGTGGCGAAAAAGAACGATTTAGTAGAATTGTCTTAATGCATGCCAACGATCGTGAAGATGTCAAAGAGGTCAAAGCTGGTGAAATTGCCGCGGTTGTGGGACTTAAAAACACTTTTACGGGAGATTCGCTGTGTTCAGAGGAAAATCCAATTTTACTTGAGGCAATTAGTTTTCCCGAACCGGTTATTTCTATGTCTATCGAGCCAAAAACAAAGCAAGACCAAGAAAAAATGGGAATGGCTCTAAAAAAACTCTCCGAAGAGGATCCAACTTTTAAAATAAAATCCAACCCCGAAACCGGACAAACTTTAATTGCTGGAATGGGCGAATTGCATTTGGAAATTCTTGTTGATCGGATGAAGCGAGAATTTAAGGTGGGGGCAGAAACGGGTGCTCCGCAAGTTGCCTTTAAAGAGACCATCAAAAAAATTGTGGAGCAAGAAGGTAAGTATATTAGGCAGTCAGGTGGGCGGGGTCAATATGGTCATGTTTGGTTGCGTTTGGAACCGCGAGAAGCTGGAGAAGGTTTTAAATTTGTGAACGAGATTGTAGGTGGCTCAATTCCCAAAGAGTATATTCCAGCGGTGGAAAAAGGAGTCAAAGAAGCTTTAGAAAGTGGCGTTGTTGCCGGGTATCCGGTAGTTGATGTGTTGGTGGCGTTATATGACGGATCTTTTCACGAGGTTGACTCTTCGGAAATTGCGTTTAAAATAGCAGCCATAGAGGCATTTAAAGATGCCGCGAGAAAAGCCAGCCCAGCACTTTTAGAGCCTATCATGAAGGTAGAGGTTTCGGTACCCGAAAACTTCATGGGAGATGTCATAGGTGACATTAGCTCAAAGCGTGGTAGAATAGAGGGTACCGAAAGCAAAGGAAACTTGGCGATTATAAAAACGTTGGTTCCGCTTGCCGAGTTGTTTGGTTATTCCACAACCCTGCGAAGCATTACTCAAGGAAGAGGAAGTTTTAATATTGAGCCCAGTCATTATCAGGAGGTTCCGGCATCGGTGGCAACAAAAATTGCCGAAGGAAGAAAAGTATAATTCTTTAAAAGTTTACTTGTTTTTATATCTAGCATTTAAAGGTTAGTGTTCGCAAGACGCGCGTACACACTAGTTTTTAAATTTAGATTTTTTCTATGGCAGAATTCATCAGAACTAAGCCTCATGTAAATATTGGAACCATAGGTCATGTAGACCATGGTAAAACCACACTTACTGCGGCAATTACTAAGGTACTCGCTTCTAAGGGTTTGTCTCAATTTTATGCTTACGATCAAATTGACAAAGCCCCAGAAGAGAAGGCTCGTGGTATTACAATCAACATTACTCATGTTGAGTACGAAACCGAAGCTCGTCACTATGCCCACATAGATGCTCCGGGGCATCGAGATTACATTAAAAACATGATTACCGGAGCTGCCCAAATGGACGGCGCTATTCTTGTTGTTGCGGCAACCGATGGAGCTATGCCTCAAACAAGAGAACATGTTCTTTTAGCGCGTCAAGTTAATGTTCCATCCCTGGTCGTATTTTTAAATAAAGTCGACGCTCTGCCTGGAACCGACGCCGAAAAGAATGAAATGTGCGATTTAGTCGAAATGGAGCTTAGAGATATGCTCAAAAAGTTTGAGTATCCGGGGGACACTACTCCAATTATCAGAGGTTCCGCTCTAAAAGCGTTGGAAGGCGATCCCGCGTCCATTAAAGCTATCGAAGACTTAATGAAAGCGGTTGATGAGTTTATTCCAACTCCAAAGAGAGATTTGGACAAGCCCTTTTTAATGCCGATAGAGGATGTGTTTAGCATCAAGGGTCGTGGAACAGTGGTTACAGGAAAAATCGACAGGGGTGTTGTTAAAATTAACGAGGAAGTAGAAATAATTGGAATTAAACCAACCTCCAAGACGGTTGTTACTGGAATTGAGATGTTTAAGAAATCTCTTCCCGAGGGGCAGGCCGGGGATAATGTAGGGATCCTTTTAAGAGGAATTGAGCGAGATGGAGTAGAAAGAGGTCAGGTCTTGGCAAAGCCAGGATCAATTACCCCTCACACCGAGTTTGAGGCCAGCGTCTATGTTCTTTCTAAAGAAGAGGGTGGCAGACACACCCCGTTTTTTAGCGGATACAAGCCACAATTCTATATTAGAACCACAGATGTTACTGGAGAAGCCGATTTGCCCGCAGGGACAGAGATGGCAATGCCAGGTGATGATGTAAAATTAAGCATTAAGCTGATTACTCCAGTTGCTATGGAAGAGGGAATGCGATTTGCTATTCGCGAAGGTGGTCAAACGGTTGGAGCAGGAGTTGTCTCGAAGGTAATTAAATAACCCTTTTCGCGATTACGCGAAAAAGCTTGCAACGCCCCCGACATTCGTCGGGGGAAATTATTTGGATGTTTTCTTAAATCTTGTTGTGATGTCGTATGTCTAAAGGAAGGATTAGGGTAAAATTAAAGTCATATGATAGCAGAGTGGTTGATCAAAGCGCTGCAAAAATTGTAGATTGCGCCATAAGGACTGGCGCTAGAGTCTCGGGTCCCGTTCCGCTTCCTTGCAAAAAAGAAGTCATTACGGTTCTGCGCGGTCCGCATATTGATTCTAGATCTCGCGAGCACTTTGAAGTCAGAACGCATGTAAGAATTATTGATATTGACAATCCAACTCCAAGTACCATGGATCAGTTGTCACATTTAAATTTGCCCTCGGGAGTAGGAATAGAAATAAAGGCCTAACTATCCCACCCTGCACCAAACATAGATTTCCACGAGCAAGCTCGTGCAACTATGTAACGCCCTCGCCGTGGGCGAGGAAATTAATAGGAATTATTCTTGAATCTTGTTATAAGATATGGAAACAAAACTTTTAGGAACAAAAAAAGACATGGGTTTATTATATTTAGAAAATGGAGATGTCGTTCCTTTTACAACAGTGGTACTTTCTGTCTGGCCGGAAAAAGAGCTTGCCATTGGTCAAAAAATAAAGCTAAAAGGAGTTTCAAAAGGGCGTGGTTTTTCTGGTGTGATGAAGAGGTGGGGGCATAAGGGAGGTCCTGCTACCCATGGTCAGTCGGACAGGCAAAGGGCAATTGGTTCTACTGGTCCTTCCACCCCTGGAAGAGTTTTTAAAGGTCTCAAAATGCCGGGGCACTTTGGAAATGCTAGCATTACAGTACCGGGATCCAAGATTGTTGGTCTAGAAAAAGAAAAACTCGAAATCAAAGTTTTAGGTGGGGTGCCAGGAGCAAGGCGGTCAAAGGTGCAAGTTGAAATACTAACATGAGTTTAAAGGTAAGCGTCTTAAATAAAGAAGGCCAAGAAGTTGAAAAAATAACTCTTCCCAAAGAGGTTTTTGGTGTTACTCCAAATCTGGATCTAATAGCGCAGTACATTAGAATGTATCAAGCTAATCAAAGCCAAGGAACACACAAGACCAAAACAAGGTCTCAAGTCTCTGGTGGCGGAAAAAAGCCTTGGAACCAAAAACATACGGGTAGGGCGCGGGCTGGGTCATCTAGGTCTCCAGTTTGGGTAGGCGGTGGAATATCTCACGGACCTGTTCCTTACACAAAAAGACTCTCTTTAAATAAAGCTCAAAAGAGGGGAGCGCTTGTATCAGCCCTTTCTTGCGCCTTGCAGACTAAAAGTATTTTAGTTTTGGATAGATTAGATATGGACAAGCTAAAAACAAAAGATGCCATAGGTATTTTAAACAATTTAAAAATAGATAAAAAAGCTCTTTTAGTAATTTCTGCCAAAAAGGAAGTTGCCGAAAGATTTAAAGTTTTAAGATCGTTTAGAAATCTTTCGCAGGTTAGTGTTTGCGACTCCAGAGCAATTAACGCTTTTGAGTTATCTTCCGTGGCGCTGACTGTTTTAGAAAAAGAGGTTATTTCAGAACTATGCAACAAATAATAATTAGACCTATAATCACAGAAAAAACTACCCACTTGGTAAAAAAAGGCATTTATTCCTTTGCAGTTGTTAAAGAGGCGTCAAAAGGGGCGATTATTGATCAAATAGAGCAGCACTTTAAGGTTAAGGTTACGAGGTTGAATACTTTAAAAACAAAGAGCAAAACAAAAAGAAGTTTAACAAAGGCTAGAATGTCTTATAAAACCAAAGAGTATAAAAAAGCCTTCGCTAAATTAGCAACGGGTCAGAAAATCGATTTATTTGAAGTTGTGGAGAAGAAATTAGGAAAGGCTAAGAAGGTTAAGAAGACAAGTTAACTATGGCATTAAAAAGATACAAACCCACAACCCCAGGTCAAAGGGGAAAAATTAGTTTAAGGCGAAAAAACCAAAAGCTTGCAAGAGTAAAGTCTTTGGTTGTTGGCAGTCGTGGATCTACTGCTAGATCTCGTGGTAGGGTTTCAATGCGCCACAGATCTGCGGGTGCTAAAAAGGCCTATCGCAAGATAGATTTTAAAAGGGATAAATACGACATTTTGGCTAAAGTTGAGCAAATAGAGTACGATCCCAATAGAGGCAGTTCTATAGCTTTAATTTTATATGCTGATGGTGAACGGCGCTATATTTTAAGACCCAAAGAACTTAAAGTTGGGGATACCGTTGTTTCGTCGAAGCAGGCTGTTGATCAAAACCCTGGAAATTCCTGCCCCTTAAATTTAATGCCGGTTGGATCGTATATTAATTGCGTAGAGCTACATGTTGGAAAAGGTGGAGAAATGGCTAGAGGAGCAGGGAATTTTGCAACCATTACCGCAAAAGAGGGGAAATATGTTAATATCAAGCTTCCGAGTGGTGAGGTAAAAAAGATTTTTGGAAACTGTAGCGGATCTTTTGGTGTTTTGGACAACGAAGATGTTAAAAATATTAGCCTAGGTAAAGCGGGAATAAAGAAATACTTGGGACGGCGCTCTAAGGTAAGAGGTGTAGCCTATGGTAGTCCTAGATCTCATCCACATGGGGGCAGTTACAAAACATCGGGGGTTGGAAGAGCGTCTCCGGTAAGTCCTTGGGGACAACCTGCTAAAGGGTTTAAAACTAGAAAAAGAACTCATACCGATAAATTTATTGTTGAAAGGAAATAGATTTCCACGCGGGAAGCGTGGAAATATGTAACGCCCCCGATATCCATCGGGGATATTAATAGGAAGTTTTCTTGAATCTTGTTATAGATATGAGCAGATCACAAAAAAAGGGTCCCTACATTGACCCAAAATTGCAAGAAAAAGTAAAAAAAGCGAAAGCTACATTAAATCGTGGGGCTATAAAAACATGGAGTAGAAGATCTACCATAAGTCCCGAGATGGTGGGGTTAAATTTCGAAGTACATAACGGAAAAACCTTTATTGGGGTGTTTGTCACCGAGTCTATGGTTGGGCACAAGTTAGGGGAGTTTTCTTTAACCAGGACCTTTAGAACTCACAGCAGAAAAGGTCTTAAAAAAGAAAGTTCTGCCAAGAGAGCACCGGAGGGTATTTCTCCAACTGCGCCAAAGCCGTCACCTAAAGCGGGAGCAAAATAGATAGCTATAGAAAGCGTCTAAGGATTATGGAAAAAAAACAACAGGTTGTTGCAAAATTAAATAATTTAAGAATAACGCCAAGAAAAGTCGCTTTGGTTTGCGATCTTGTGAGGGGGTGCACAGTCATGGAGGCGCGAAGACGGCTTGCTTTTACGGTCAAAAGATCAGCCAGACCGGTTGCTAATCTAATCAAATCGGCAGTAGCGTCAGCAAAGAGCAGAGGTCTTGAAAGCGATGAGATGTTTTTATCCGAAATTATGGTGGGAAAAGGGACAACGCTTAAAAGAATTAGAGCTGGTTCCAAGGGAACCGCCCGCCCAATTTTAAAAAGAACCACAAATATTAAATTATCTCTTTCAGTTTCTGACGAAAATGGGACAAAAAACAAATCCTAACGGTTTCCGTTACGGGGTCTACAAAAATTGGCAATCTATTTGGTTTACTCAAGACAAAAAAGTGTTGCCTGCGTATGTTTTAGAAGATCAAAAAATTAGAAGGTTTTTAATGAAAAGGCTTTCTGGGGCAGGAATTTCTCAAGTTGTCATTGAGCGCTCCTTTGGAAACATTAAAATAGTTGTGGCTATTTCTCGTCCTGGGGTAGTTATTGGAAAAGGTGGGGCGGGAATCGCGCTTTTACGAGAGGAGTTAAAAAAATTAACGCCGGAAAAAGTAGATTTGGTGGTTGAGGAAATTAAAGAGATCGAAAAATCCGCTTATCTTACAGCCCGAGCTATTGCGGATCAAATAGAAAAACGAATTCCTTATAAAAGAGCGGTAAACTCGGCTTTGCAAAAAGCGCAGGAGGCAAGGGTTTTGGGTATTAAAATAGAAGTCTCGGGTCTTTTAAGTGGCGCTTCCAGTATTGGACGCAACGAGAAATTTTCTCGTGGAACAGTTCCCACCCAAACCTTGCGAGCTGATATAGATTTTGCCCGGGTAGAAGCAATGCCAGCATATGGAAGCATTGGAATAAAAGTTTGGATTTATCGAGGCGAGTACGAAAACATCAAGTAATTTTTTTATGTTAATGCCAAAGAGAATGAAATTTAGAAGGACCCAAAGAGGCACAATCGCGGGATTGAGTAATCGCGGTTCTAATGTTGATTTTGGAGAGTTTGGTCTTAAAGCCATGGATCGTGGCTATATTACATCGCGGCAAATAGAGGCTGCCAGAAAAGCCATTACGCATTTTACTAAAAGAAGCGGAAAGCTTTGGATTAGAGTATTTCCCGATAATCCTGTAACAAAAAAGCCTGCCGAAACAAGAATGGGTGGCGGGAAAGGCTTGGCAGACCATTTTTCCTGCAGAACTCGACCGGGAAAAATAATGTTTGAGCTGTCTGGTGTTACCGAGGCAGTAGCTCGAGAAGCGTTTGATCGCGCCTCGCATAAATTACCGATTAAAACAGGGTTTGTTCAAGCAGATTAAATACCATGGAATCAATATCAAAGCTTCGTGATAAAACCAAAGAATTGTTGCTCGCAGACTTTAAGTTGTTGCAGAAAGAAATAATAGATGCTAAATTGAGCCACTCTTTGGGAAAGCTTAAAGAGGTCGCAAAAATTGCCAAAATTAGAAAGCAAATAGCGCGAATTAAGACAATTTTAAGAGAAAAAGAGATTATTCAAAGTTAGGATTTGTCATTATGCCTAAAAAGACATTTGTAGGAAAAATAGTTTCGGACAAGATGCAGAAAACTGCAATTGTAGCTGTAGAGATGCCAAGAAAAGATCCCATGTATGGCAAAGAGATCCGCAATACCCGAAGGTTTAAAGCGCATAACGAAGTTGGCGCCAAGTTAGGAGATTTTGTGACTATAGAAGAATCAAGACCGCTAAGTTGCTTTAAGAATTGGGTAGTTACTAAGATAAATTAATTCTATGGTTCAAGTTGGATCAAGACTAAAACTTGCGGATAACAGTGGGGCACAGGGGTTGCTTATTATTGGTATTCCTGGGAATTCCAGAAGAAGGTTTGCTCTATTGGGAAACATTGTAACCTGTGTTGTAAAGGGGGCTTCGTCAACAGGTATTGTAAAGGACCACTCGGTTGTAAAGGCTGTAGTCGTGAGGTGTAGAAAGGAACAGCGACGTAAAGATGGGTCACATATTAGATTTGATGATAACGCGGCTTGTGTTGTTGGCGCGGACAAACTGCCGTTGGGTACAAGAGTTTTTGGTCCTGTAGCAAGAGAATTAAGAGATGCCGGATTTTCCAAAATCGTGTCATTAGCAACAGAAGTTTGGTAGTTAACATAGCATGAAAATACGAAAAGGAGATACGGTTAAAATTTTATCAGGAAAAGAAAAAGGCAAGGAATCTGTTGTCGAAAGAGTGATTACGGCAAGTTCTAAAATTGTAGTCAAAGGAGTTCATGTGGTAAAGAGACATACAAAAAGTTCGGGGAGAAATGTTAAAGGAGGGATCATTTCCAAAGAAATGCCTATAGCAGTGTCTAAAGTTATGTTAGTTTGTCCCAAATGTAAAAAGCCCACGCGAGTTGGATTTTCGATTGTGGCGGGAAAAAAATACCGCAAGTGTGGTAAATGCAAGGAAGTTATAATGCCATGAATACATTACAAGAAAAATTTGAAAAAGAAATAAAAAAAGATTTACTTAAAAAGCTTGAAAAAGGTAATGTTCACGCTGTTCCAACTTTGGGAAAGATCACTGTAAATATGGGAATTGGAAGGTTTAAGGACGATAAACAATATAAAGAGTCTTGCATTCGTGATTTGGAGCAGATAACAGGGCAAAAACCGCAAGTTACAAAAAGCAAAAAGTCTATTGCCAGTTTTAAATTGAGGAAGGGGGAGGATGTTGGGGTATGTGTTACACTACGAGGAGTCAAAATGTGGGATTTTTTCCAGAATTTAGTCTGTGTAGTGTTGCCACGGGTTCGCGATTTTAGAGGAATTTCTAAAAAGTCTTTTGATGGTCACGGAAATTGTTCTATAGGTTTTAGAGAGCATTTGGTTTTTCCAACTATAGACTCTAATAAAATCGAAAAGATAAAAAGCCTTCAGGTTGTTATAACAACAACGGCTTCTAACGATTCCGACGGTTACTTATTGCTTAAGGCTTTGGGTATGCCGTTTAAAAAAGAGTTAAAACCCATAAAAAATGCCTAAAAAAGCGCTAATTTTAAAACACAAAAAAACACCTAAATTTGCCGTAAGAGCTTACAATAGATGTCAGTTTTGTGGCAGAGTGAACGGGTTTATTAGAAAATACGGAATTTGCCGAATTTGTTTTAGAGAAATGGCAATGGCAGGAGAATTACCAGGAGTTGCTAAACGAAACTAATATGATTGTAGATTTTTTGTCCCAACTTAAAAACACTGTTATGGCAAAAAACGAGTCTTTTGAGGCTCCCTATTCAAAGTTAGCGGAGTCGGTAGCGCAGGCCTTAAAAACTTGTGGTTTTGTAGCTTCTGTTAAGTCATTTAAGAATTCTGGAGAATCTTTTAAAAGGTTGCATATAGAAGTGGCGTTTGGGGAGAGTGGAGAGCCAATTATGTCGCATTTAAAAATTATTTCTAAGCCTAGCTTAAGGAAATATATTAAATCTAAGGATATTAAAAAGATTAGAAATGGTATGGGTGTTCAAATTATATCAACACCTAGAGGAGTATTAACAGGTCAGGAATCTCGAAAAAAGGCTTTGGGTGGAGAAGTTATTTGTGAGGTTTACTAATTACTATGAGTAAAATAGGCAAAATGCCAATTGATATTCCTGCGGGGGTAACAGTAACCTGCGTTGGCGATTTAGTGACAGTTGTGGGATCTAGTGGTACCCTAACAAGGGTTGTTCGACCCGAGGTGGGTTTAAAGATCAATAAAAATGAAATTGAGGTTTATCTAAAGGATGGAGAAACGGAAAATGCCTACTGGGGGTTGGAGCGGGCATTAATTGCCAATATGGTTACGGGGGTCTCTAACGGGTTTTTTCGTAAGTTAGAGCTCTCGGGAGTTGGCTTTAGGTCAAAAATAGAAGGCAACACACTTGTTTTAACAGTTGGGTATTCTCATCCGGTAAAAATGGAAATTCCCCAAGGGTTAAAGGTAGAAGTTTCTGACGATGTTAAGATTAAAGTTAGCGGTTGTGATAAGCAACAAGTAGGGCAGTTTAGCGCGTTAATTAGAAAAGTTAGAAAGCCAGAGCCTTACAAAGGCAAAGGAATTAAGTACCAAGGAGAAATTATCAGAAGAAAAGCTGGTAAAGCCGGAAAAGCCGGGGCGTCCGGTAAAACTTAGAGATCATTATAAGCAGAGCTTGTAACGCTTTCGCTATAAGCAGAGCTTGTAACGCTTTCGCTATAAGCAGAGCTTGTAACGCTTTCGCTGACGCGAAACATTTTAGTATTTGTTCTTAAATCTTGTTATAAGCGAAGCTTGTATATAAATATATGAAAGTGACACACAAAAGCCCTCGCGAGAGGATAAAAGCTAAAATTAGAGCAAAAGTAGTAGGAACCAAAGAACGACCTAGACTAAGCGTTTTTAGGTCCCATAAGCATATTTATGCTCAAATAGTAAACGATGAAAAAGGTGTAACTTTGGTTGCAAGCTCCGATCTAAAGATGGATGCAAAAACTAAAAAGACCAAAAGGGCTTACGAAGTAGGTAAAGCTGTAGCAAAAAAAGCGCTTGATGCCAAGATTAAGAAAGTGGTTTTTGATCGTTCGGGTTATAAGTATCATGGTAGAGTAAAAGCGGTTGCCGAAGGGGCGAGGGAAAATAAATTAGTTTTCTAGTATTATGCAAAAACAAAACGAAAGAACAAGAAAAAACGCTTATGGCGCAAGAACCCCAAAGGACAGTTTTGAAGAAAAAATTATCGAAATAAAAAGGGTAGCTAAAAAAACCAAGGGTGGTAATAAAATTGCCTTTTCGGTTTTAGCAGTTGTAGGGAACAAAGAAGGATCAATTGGGATTTCTTTGGGAAAAGCGGGTGATACCGCGTCTGCTATTGCCAAAGCTACCAGTGGTGCTAGAAGAAAAATGTTTACAGTGCCGGTTCGTCAAGGAACAATTCCTCATGAAGTTTGGGCAAAATACAGCGCCTGTCAGGTATTTATTAAGCCGGCTCCAGACGGCGCGGGAATTATTGCTGGGGGAGCTGTACGCAAAGTGTTGGAGGTTGCGGGTATTAAAAATGTTTCGTCAAAAATGCTTGGCTCAAACAACAAGTTAAACAATGTTTATGCCGTTATTAAGGCTTTAAAAAGCCTTAAATCACAAAGAGTATGAATTTAAGCAACTTACCAAAATTAAAAGGTAGCAGGAGAAGTGCTAAAAGGGTGGGGAGGGGAATTGGTTCAGGAAAGGGGGGACATACATCGGGACGGGGAAACAAAGGACAAAAGGCAAGATCGGGGCATAATATCCCGTCTTTTTTCGAAGGTGGGCAAATAGCAATTATTAAGCGCATGCCCCAAAAAAGAGGAAAAGGCAACTCTCCGGTATCTAAAAAAGTTACCACAATAAATCTCAAAAGTTTAAAAGGCTTTAAGGCGGGAGAAACCATAACTCCCAGTACGCTGGTAAAAAAAAGTGTTATTCGGGCTAATAAATACTTTAAGCCCAAGATTTTAGGAGATGGGGAATTTTCCGAAAAGCTTAACTTTAGGGGGTTTTTGTATTCTAAATCGGCACTTGCTAAAATTACTAAAGCTGGAGGAACTGCCACATGAATTCGGTCTTAAAGATATTTAGCGATTTATTTAGTGAAAAAGATCTTAAAAGAAAAATCCTTTTTACTTTTGGAATTCTTTTTGTATTTCGTTTTTTAGCTCATATTCCAATTCCGGGGGCAAATATTACCGCCTTGCAAAATTTATTTAATTCTAGCCAAATTTTAGGCTTTTTAAATGTCTTTACTGGTGGTGGTATGGAAAACTTTTCGTTGGTTACTTTAGGTCTTGGTCCCTATATTAACGCCTCTATTATTATGCAACTTTTTACTAAGGTTTTTCCAAAATTGGAAGAAATGAGCAAAGAGGGCGAATTTGGCAGAATAAAAATAAATCAGTACACCAGAATTATTGCTATTCCCATGTGCGCTATGCAATCTTACGGAATGTTTATTTTGCTTTCTAAACAGGGGATTATTGGAAATTTGTCACCTGCCGATGTTTTGCGTTTGGTTGTTGCCATGACAGGGGGGAGTGTCCTTTTAATGTGGTTGGGAGAATTAATTTCGGAATATGGGATTGGCAATGGCATTTCGATCATAATTTTCTCGGGAATTGTGGCCAAGCTTCCGCGATCCTTTGGGCAAACTCTTGCCACAGTAAGCTCACAAGGTATAACAAATATTGCGATTATTTTTACTTTGGCAATCGGCGTTGTTGCTGCCGTGGTTTTTGTCAATGAGGCGACGCGAAATGTTCAAGTTCAATATGCCAAAAGGTTGCGCGGGGGACGAATTTATGGCGGGGGGAGTAATTTTTTGCCTTTGCGAGTTAATATGGCGGGAATGATTCCCATCATCTTTGCGGTCTCTTTAGTGTTACTGCCTTCTTTTCTTGGCAATGTTCTCGTTTCGGCAAAGAGTCCGCAATTGGCGGAAATCGGCAGAGTGCTTACGGTTTATTTTAAAATGGGGGGCTGGATATATAATGCTTTTTATTTTATTTTGGTTTTTGCGTTTACCTATTTTTACACTGCGGTAGCTTTTAACCCCGAAGATGTGGCAGACAACTTAAAAAAACAGGGTGGGTTTATCCCAGGAATTAGGCCCGGAAAGCCAACATCCGATTATCTAAATCGGGTGGTAACCAGAATCACTTTGGTTGGGGCATTGTTTTTAGGGTTAGTTGCGGTACTGCCGAATGTAGCTCAAAGCATCACGGGTATTGCCACTCTTACCGTTGGGGGGGCAGGAATTTTAATTGTTGTATCTGTGGTATTAGAAACGGTAAAATCACTCCAATCGCAACTTATCATGCGCGATTACGATGCTAAGATTATTTAGTGAGTTTTTAATTATTAAAACATGGCACTACCATTTGGCAATGTAAAAAAACTTTATGAGATGAAAAAGAAGGCTGATGAGATGAAGAAGCAAATGGAAGCGATTGTTGTTGAGGTGGAGGAGAAAGGAATCAAAGTCGTGATGCAGGGAGATAATCATGTGCAAGAGGTTTGGGTAGATGGCGAGTTGGATGTGCGTCTCAAGGAGGCTTTTAATAAAGCGGTTAAAGAAGCCCAAAAAAAGGTCGCCCACAAAATGCAAGGTCAAATGGGAGATTTTGGGTTTTAAATCGCTTTTTGTGTTATAATAACCTCACTTACCCCCTCGAATCTCTACAAATCAGTGAGGAATCTCACAAAGGAGGAATCCATGAAGCAGAAACTGTTTCTGTTCGAGGACTTTGTTCCCGAGGGTCGCAGGATCATTGAGCAATTGCTCCTTGCTCATGATTATGAGATTGGTGAACCTGCCGACATCGTTCTCGTTATGTTGTACCCCAGACACTTGCATTTGGCTGTGGAAGCTTACTCTCATGCTGTACAAGATAAACGGCGCAGAGTGATCTTTCTGCGGGTAGGAATGGGGAGTCTTAACGAGTGGCGTACCGTGTTTCGTGCTGAAATCGGGGGGGGGGCATCGCATCGTATACGATGTCGTGGGTTTTCCATATGGCGATGTATCCGCCAAGGCATTCTTGCAGAGCCTCTCCGATTGTATCGATGCCAACAAGTGATGCGGTGGGGGGGAAGTTGCGGAAGGTGCTGGGGGTATTTTCTCTTGATGTATCATGAGAGACTCCAGCGCCTTTTCTTTTTCTTTTTGTTGTTTAAGAGGTGCCCCACTCCATCTGCATCCAGTTGCAATTGATAGTAAATTTTCCTTGCTATAACAACACGAAACACTGTATTCAAAAGAACCCTTTAGTGGCAAGATATTATCGGGTACTACCCGATTCGGGTAGTACCCGAATTGATAGGTGCGCAAATACCGTTTCGTAAATAGCGGTTTGTGAGGTAAAATCAACTCATGAATATAGTTATTATGGGAATGCCGGGGAGTGGTAAGTCTACTCAAGCCGAGATTTTAGCCAAAAGTCTTGGAGTTTTGCACCTTTCTACTGGTGATATTTTTAGAAAACTAAAGCAAGATAACACCCCGCTTGGTGCGCGAGTCGAAACCGCCATGGATCGGGGTCATTTAGTAAATAATCAAGATGCGGTTGAGATTATAGATTTACATCTTTCTAAGCTAAAAGACAAAGGTTTTGCCTTGGACGGCGCCCCAAGAGATTTGTATCAAGCCGAACATTCCTCAACTCCCATTGATCTTGCTATTTATATCAAATTAACCGACGAAGAATGCATCAAAAGGTTAAACGAACGGGGACGAGGTGACGACACGCCGGAGATCATCAAAGAACGGCTTTTGGTTTATCACCAACTAACCGAACCAGTGTTGGATTTTTTTAGAAAGCAAAACAAATTACTTGAGGTTGATGGAAGTCCCAGCGTAGAAGAAATTGCCCGTCAAATATCCGACAAAATTAAATCTTATGGTAATCATTAAAACCCCTCAAGAAATCGAAGAAATCTATCTTACTGCCCAAATTGCCAAGAAGGTGATGGAAAGAACCTTAGGTTGGATTCACCCTGGTCTTAAAACAGCCAATATTGACAAGTTTGTTTCTTCGCAACTTAAATCGCTTCATGCCAAATCATCGTTCCTTGGTGAAGGTGGTTACAAGTTTTCTACCTGCATTAGCATCAACGATGAAGTTGTTCATGGAATGCCGGGCGGAAGAAAGGTTAAAAAAGGCGATCTATTATCTTTAGATATGGGCGCCTTATTTGGCGGTTGGAAATCGGACATGTGTCGGACTATTGTAGTAGGGCAGGAACCAAATCCCGCAACTAAAAAGTTTTTGCAGATAGGTCAGCTGGCTTTAGATAGAGCAATAAATGCTATTGTACCCGGAAATTTTGTAGGAGATATTTCTTGTACAATCCAAAATACTATCGAAAGAGCAGGCTATAATGTTATTCGCGATCTTACTGGTCACGCTATTGGAAAAGAGCTTCATGAAGACCCACAAATTCCTTGCTTTGGCAGATGTAGTTCTGGAGTATCGCTTGTTTGCGGAATGGTTTTGTGTGTAGAAGTAATGTATGTAGCAGGCTCTCCAGAGCTTGCCGTTTCTCGTGACGGCTGGACAGTTAAAACAAAGGACGGTAAGTTGTCAGCAATGTTAGAGGATATGGTTGCAGTAACGGAGAACGGTTATAGGATATTGACTAGATAGGTTTTTTTTGTTTTAATACCCAGAGCCCTTTATGGGGTTGTATTTATTTATGCAAAAAGAGGATATAGAAGTTCGAGAAGGCGTGGTTTTGGAATCCCTACCTAATACCATGTTTAAGGTAAAATTTGAAACGGACGAGTTGCCAATTTTGGCGCATGTCTCGGGAAAGATGCGACTGCATCATATTAGGATTTTACCTGGTGATACGGTTAGGGTAGAAATGACTAAATACGATACTACCAAGGGGAGGATAGTCTTTAGGATCAAATGATATAAGCGAAGCTTGTAACGCTTTCGCTTCGCGAAATATTTTAGTATTTTTTCTTGAATCTTGTTATGAAAGTTAGATCATCAATCAAAAAAATTTGCAATAAGTGCAAAATTATTAAAAGGGAGAATGTTTTGCGGGTTATTTGCAAGGCAAATCCCAAGCATAAGCAAAGGCAGGGATAATTATGGCGAGAATTGTAGGAATAGAACTTCCAAATAAAAAAAGAATCGAAGCGGCGTTGCCGTATATTTATGGTGTGGGAGCCTCCCGAGCTAAAAAAATTCTCGAAATGGCAAAGATTAATCCCGATACTCGGGTCAGCGCTTTAACCGAAGATGAGACTGTGCGACTTAGGGACACTATAGAAAGAATGAAGATTATGCTCGAAGGGGAGCTTAAGAGAGTGGTCTACTCTAATATAAAAAGATTAACAGACATTAAGTGTTACAGAGGAATTAGGCATTTTAAAAAGCTCCCAGCGCGAGGTCAGCGTACAAAAACCAACGCCAGAACTAAACGAGGAAAAAGGCAGACTATTGGAGGCATGAAAAAAGTTCTCACCAAAACATAATGGCAGAATCAAAAAAAGTAATTTCGGAAAAAGCTCGGGTTAGTATTTTTGCGGGATTCAATAATGTCATAATTACCGTTTCTAGCCTCGAAGGTAATGTTATTTGTTGGGGATCCGGCGGCACATCCAAATTTAAAGGGGCTCGAAAATCCACACCCTACGCAGCGGGTGTTGTTGGTTTTGATATAGGTAAAAAGGCTTACGATATGGGGGTTAGAAGCGTTGCTATAACCGTAAAAGGTCCCGGAATGGGTAGAATTTCCGCTATAAAATCTATTAGAAGCGCAGGTATTAATGTAAGTTCAATTTCTGATATGACTCCCATTCCTCATAATGGATGCAGACCTAGAAAGCGCCGAAGAGTTTAACTAGATAAATTTATGGCAAGATATACCGGTCCCAAATGCAGATTGTGTAGAAGAGAAGGAAGCAAACTTTTTTTAAAAGGTGTCCGTTGTGAATCCGAAAAGTGCGGCTTAACCCGCAGGGTTAGCGCTCCAGGGGTTCATGGAATGGCATATAGGCGAAAGCCCAGTGAATATGGTATCCAGCTTAGAGAAAAGCAAAAAACAAAAAGGATCTATGGAATTTTAGAACGCCAATTTAGAAGATATTACACAGCAGCTTCTAAAAAGGTTGGGGTTACGGGAGAATATCTTTTAGAAACACTGGAACGGCGATTGGATAATGCAATCTATCGTTCTGGAGTTGCTGTCTCGCGAGCGCAAGCCAGAAAACTAATTACCGAAGGCCGTTTTTTGCTTAATGGAAAAAAGGTCAATATTCCGTCAATTGCTGTTTGCGCTAAAGATGTGATAACGCCCTCTGGTTGGAAATTTAATTTAAACTCCGATAAGGAACCTGCGGTTTGGGTTAAAGTATCTGCCAACAAAATAACGGTCTTGGGTGTTCCCAAAAGAGAAGATATTAAAGAAGATATTAATGAACAATTAATTGTGGAGTTTTATAGCAGGTAAATCTAAGGGGTTGATATTTTTTAATATCCCCAACCCTTAGCTTTATAGCTTTTATTATGAGACTTGAACCCGAAGATGTAAAAATTATTACCCTGCAAGAAAACGAATACAAGGGAAGTTACGCTATAGAGCCCTTGCCTAGTGGGTACGGTCACACTTTAGGAAATGCCTTAAGAAGGGTGCTACTCTCTTCTCTTCCAGGATGGGCGGTTACCCAAGCGGAAATTGTCGGCGCGTCTCATCAATTCTCCTACCTAAAGGGTGTAAAAGAAGATTTAATCGAGCTTACTCTTAACTTTAAAAAGATAGAAATTGCAGTTTCGGGCAAAGAATCTGCGGTTTGTGAAATAGACGAGACGGGACCAAAGGTTGTTAAAGTTTCGGATATTAAGCTACCCGCTGGAGTTGTTATAGCAAATCCCGATTTGGTTATTGCAACACTTGCGGATAAAAATGCCAAGTTTAAAGCGTCTCTTTTGGTGGAGTCGGGTTTTGGTTATGTGCCGTCGGAAGAGCAAAAGACTAATCGGGTTGGGGTGATTCTTTTAGACGCGATCTTTTCTCCTATTACCAATGTGGCCTTTTCTGTTTCCCCAACTCGTATGGGGCAAAAAACAGGATTAGATAGACTAACCATTGACATAAAAACAGATCGCACAATTTCTCCAAAAACGGCTTTAATGCAAGCTTCTGACATTTTACAAAAATTCTTTATGCGGGTTGCAACTGGAGAACAGTCTCTTAAAGACGAAGTTATTGTGGATGCTGGTAAGACAATTACGCCATCATACAAGCCGAGTGATGTTTTGGTTGATGAGCTAAGGCTTCCAACTCGCACTATAAACGCGTTAAAGAAAGCAAAGGTAAAGACCTTGGAAGATTTAGGAAAACTAACCGACGAAGATTTGCTAAAGGTGAGAAATTTGGGAGAAAAATCCATTAAGGAAATAGCCAAACTTCTTAAAAAGGAAGGGTTAAAGGACTAAGTAAGTACCATGAAGCACCAAGTTAAAAAGGTTAAAAAACTAGGAAGGTCGGGTGGGGCAAGAAAGGCTTTGCACCGCGACTTAATGATAAGTCTAATTGACAAAGGTAGCATAGAAACTACCGTTGCCAAGGCTAAGAGCGTGCGACCATTGCTCGAAAGACTAGTGTCAATGGCAAAGAAAAACAACCTTGCCTCTTACAGATATATAATTGCAAAACTGGGGAATAATACCAAGGCGGCAAAAAAGCTCTTTAACGAAATTACTCCGTTGTTTAAAGATAAAACAAGCGGTTTTTTAAGCATAAAAAGAACCAGAATAAGAGCGGGAGATGCCGCAGAGCTGGCAAAAATTAGTTTTACTATACAGTTGCCTAAAGTAAAACCGGTGGAGAATAAGGGAGATATAGAGGCAAAAAAGACAAGTACAAAATCCAAGAAAGTTAAAACCAAAGCCAAATGAACAAAAAGACTTACGCCACAAAAAAAGCGGACATAAAAACCAATTGGCAGATAATAGATGCCAAAGACAAGGTTATGGGCAGATTAGCCTGCGAAATTGCAGAAATACTTATGGGAAAGGATAAGGCGTATTTTGTAAAAAATATGGTTGTGGGAGACAAGATTGTAGTTGTTAATGCTTTAAAAATAAAAGTAACCGGGAACAAAGAAGAGGATAAAATCTATGTTAGGCATAGTGGTTATATGGGTGGTCTAAAAGAGGAGACTTACAAAAATTTACAAAAGCGCCGACCCGGAGAGGTTTTAAGAAGGGCGGTGGCGGGAATGCTTCCGCGGAATAATCTGCGAAAAGTGTGGTTGGCTAATTTATATATTTATGCTGGGGATAAGCACCCGCACGAAGGGCAGGTAAAAGCAATAGTTAAACAGTAATCTATGGAAAAAACAAATAAGGTAAATAAGATAAATAAGAAAAAGAAGATCAGTAAGGTAAATAAAGGGATTGTGGAAAAAACAAAAAAACCTCTAAAATCTTCAAAATCCGATAAGGTAGATAAGGTAGATATTGTAAAAACAGAAGAAGTAAAACAACCTAAAAGCAAAACTAAAATATTTATGGGGTTGGGTCGCAGAAAAAGATCCGTTGCTAGGGTTTGGTTGTATGATGAAAAAGGCGATATTACGGTTAATGACAAACCTATTGGCGATTTTTTTACTAAAGACGCCGACAAGCTGTTGTGGCAAAAACCTTTTCATATTGTGGGAGTTTCTCACCCCGCAGCCAAATTTTCGGGGTCAATAAAGGTTAGAGGTGGCGGAAAAACTGGATTTATTGACGCTGTAGTATTGGGAATTTCTCGGGCATTACTGGTCTACAACGAAGAATTTAGGGCAAAATTGCGAGTTGCAGGTTTACTAACCCGAGATTCCAGAGAAGTCGAAAGCAAAAAGGTTTTTTTACGCAAGGCTCGAAAGGCTCCGCAATACTCCAAGAGATAACAAGCCCCAAAAAAGCTCTTGAAATTATTGCTCGTTTAACCCATGATAGAAACATTATGCGGTTTAAACTTTTACTTTCTCTATTAATTGTTGCTACTCTCCTCTTGGCGTTTTTTAAACTTACTAGAAACTTGCAAAATCCTCTTTCCTTGACAAAATTAACTGGGATGTACGATACCTCTCAAATAATGGGGGTTTTTCATGGGGTTAAAGTCTCAACGCCTCGTCTAGCAACATCCCAACCCACCACAACTGTACTTGGCGCGACAAGTTCCGATAAAAGACTAGAAATAGATCTTACGAATCAAAGGATTTATGCCTACGAAGGAGAAGAGAAGGTTTACGATTTTTTAATTTCGTCAGGAAAGTGGGGAAGGACCCCAACTGGGGAATTTACTATTTGGATTAAGCTTAGATATACTCTTATGGCAGGTGGCTCCAAGGCCTTGCATACCTATTACTATCTACCGAATGTTCCCTACACGATGTATTTTTACAATAATGAGGTGCCAAAAGAGAGAGGATACGGAATTCACGGAACCTATTGGCATAGCAACTTTGGTCATCCTATGAGTCATGGGTGTATTAATATGAAGACAGAAGAAGTAGAGCAATTGTTTTATTGGGCAAACCCAGAACTAAAAGAAGGAGAATGGGGAACAAGAGCAACCCCAGAAAACCCTGGGACAAAAGTAATCATTTACGGCGAGGCACCTGCGGAATAGAGACAAGATTAGGGATTATCCCAAATTTGGGATAATCCCTATTTCTGCTTGCCGTGACAGCGTTTGTATTTTTTGCCACTTCCACAGGGGCATAAGTCATTGCGCCCAATTTTTTGACCTTCCTCGTCTTTGGGTTTTTGGGATTGAGCTTGGGCTATTTCGCGCGCTTCGTCGGCAACGCCGAGTTCTGGAGAGGCGTGTTGATAAACTAAACTTTGAGAAGATAGGGGGGATTGGGTAGATTGTGGTGAGGGGGAGACTTCTGATGTGATATTAATTTTGGAAAAGCGCTCGCCCAGGGTACCCCAAATATTAGCCAAAAGCTTTTCGAACATCTCCCGACCCTCTTTTTTGTATGCCACAATAGGGTCAATTTGAGCATAACCGCGCAGTCCAATTCCTTCTCGCAGGTCATCCATGCCATCCAAGTGTTCCATCCACAAAAAATCAATTACCCGCAAGGTTTCTTGTTTTACCACCTCTAGCCACATCGGACCGAATTGTTTTTGGTACTTACTCCAAATGGTTGTAAATTCTGCATAGTAAGGGGTAATTTTATTGGTGTACCAGTTAGCAAATTCCTCTAGAGTGGTTGTTGGAGATGTTAGGGATTTTTCTAGGAGGAGAACCTTTTTGCGAATTTTGTATATGGCACTCCTTTGCACATTCATCACATCATCGTATTCTACAACTCGTTTTCGGGCGTCAAAATTAAAACCCTCGACCTTTTTTTGTGAGTTTTCGATGGCTTTGGAAACAATCCCCGATTCCAGCGGAGTGTTTTCGTCCATTTTAAAACGGGTCATCAGACCTTCAATTTGCGCCCCGCCAAAAATTCTCATTAAATCATCCTGCAAGGAAACAAAAAATCGCGAAGCTCCCGACTCTCCTTGCCTGCCCGCCCGCCCACGGAGCTGGTTGTCAATCCGTCTTGCTTCATGTCGTTCGGTTCCAATTACAAAGAGTCCACCAAGAGTCTCGACTTGCTGTTTTTCCTCTGTCGTTGTTGGATCTCCGCCAAGCTTAATGTCCACCCCACGACCTGCCATGTTGGTGGCAAGAGTTACCGCCCCAATTCTTCCCGCCTGAGAGATAATCTGGGCCTCTTTTTCGTGTTGTTTGGCATTTAACACCTCGTGTTTTATCCCTTTATGAGAAAGCAAACGAGATAAAAGCTCGTTATTTTCGATGGAAGTGGTACCTACCAAAACTGGTTGGCCACGGTTTGTCGCCTCCTCAATTTCTGCCACCACAGCGTGGTATTTGGCGGTTTTAGTTTTATAAACAAAGTCGGGATAATCCTCTCGTTTAATTGGGAGATTAGTGGGGACAACAACAACATCCAACCCGTAAATTTTGTAAAATTCCTCGGCTTCGGTTTCGGCGGTTCCTGTCATTCCAGCCAACTTGTGGTACATTCTAAAATAGTTTTGAAACGAAATAGTAGCTAGCGTTCTAGACTCCTTTTGAATTGAAACGCTTTCTTTTGCCTCAATTGCTTGGTGCAAGCCCTCGCTCCATCGGCGTCCCGGCATAAGTCTTCCTGTAAATTCATCTACAATGATTATTTCGCCTTCGCGAACTACATAATCCCGGTCTTTTAAATATAGATGGTTTGCTCTAATGGCGTTTTCGATTAGATGGATACTTTCAAAATCCTTTTCGTACAAGTTATCTACACCCAAAAACCTTTCTACTTTTCTAATTCCCAGATCGGTAAGCGTGGCAGTTTTAAATTTTTCATCTATTTCGCAGTCGGTTTTAATGACAAGTTTGTTGGCAATTTGAGAGAATTCCTTATAACGGGAGGCTAAATCCTCGGCGGGGGCGGAGATAATAAGAGGAGTTCTGGCTTCATCAATCAACAAAGAGTCAACCTCATCCACCACGGCAAAATTGTGGTACCCTTCGTCACCTTGGGGATTAGTTTGTACAATTCCTAATAATGTATTTGCCATATTGTCCCGCAAATAGTCAAAACCAAATTCGTTGTTGGTTCCATAAGTTATGTTGCAGGCGTAGGCCTCTTTTCGCGATACAGGTTTTAAGTTTTTGGCGTATTCGTCTAAGAATTTTTCGTTCTCAAAGCTTGGGTCATAGATATAAGACGCTTCGTGAATAATTACCGAAACCGAAACGCCCAGCAGGTTGTAAATTGGTCCCATCCATCCGGCGCCGTGACGGGAAAGATAGTCGTTTGGGGTAACCAAATGACAGCCTAATTTTGTAAGTGAGTTTAAATACAAAGCTAGAACTGCTGTGTTGGTTTTTCCCTCACCAGTTTTTTGTTCGGCTATAGCTTTGCTATTTAAGACAATTCCCGCCAGCAACTGCTCGTCATGCAAAATTTTATCCTGGGTTCTTTTAGTTGCTTCCTTGACCATAGCAAAAGCTAAAGGCAGAATGCTTTCGAGATACTTTTCTTTTTGGGCTAAATCCTTAATCTTGAATAAGTCGTCTTGGAACTTGCTTGTCTGGTTTGCAAAATCTTCATTTTTCCAATCTTTAACATTTTCCCATTGCTGGTTTATTTCACGAACCAAAGGGTAAAGTTTTTGAATTTTCTTTTTGTTTAGATCAAAAAGCGATTTTAAGATGCTCATAAAAATATTGCTGTAACAATTACTATAGAGGCTAGAGCAATTCTATAAATAGCAAATGGCATCAGAGACTTGGTTTTTACATAAGAAAGCAAAAATTCAATCGAAAAAATTCCGGCAAAAAATGCAGTGATAAATCCGACGGCGTAACTTAATAATTGATTGTAATCAAGGTAAGGTAGCGCTTGATAAAAAGAGTATGCTCCGACCAGTAGAACTATTGGTGTTGCCAGCATAAAAGAAAATTTAGCGGATGCTTCGCGCGTTAATCCACCCGCCATGCCAGAAATTATGGTAATTCCCGATCGGGAAACTCCTGGAATAAGTGCTAATACTTGAGATAGTCCAACAATTACCCCATCCTTTTTTGTTACCACCTCTCGTTTTTGATTTTTTAGATATTTTTCGACTAGAATAATTGCAAGAGCCACAATAAATAACGCTCCAGCGACTACAAATTCTCCGCGCATTTTGTTTTCTATGAAATCTCCAAAAATAAGCCCAATAATTCCAGCAGGAATACATCCAATAATCAGATAGGTTACTTGTTTTTGCGCTGATTTGTCTTTTGCTAATGCTTTTGTCAAGAGTTTTTTGTAGTCGGGAAAAAAATAGCTAACTATAGCTAACCCAGTTGCCAAATGTAAAAAAGCATCAAAAGAAAATCCTCCAGAATCTATATTTAAGAGTTTTGGGATAACGATTAAATGACCCGAGGAAGAAACCGGTAAAAATTCGGTTGTTCCTTGAATTATCCCAAGTATAATGGCTGTTACTATTGACATATAAAGAGAAAATTGAAACTAGTCTCGTAAAATTTAGTCCGGACTCTTTTGCAGGTAACTTGTTTAAAATACTTTTTAAGGTTGTTAGAAAATTCGCTGGTTTGGTTAGCAATGTTTCCTGTAAAGATTCTGTTTATTATAACAGCACCATTTAGCTCTACAAGTTTTGGTAGCGCTCCTAAAAATTGGTCACTGGCAAAGCGGAGGTCGTAAGAACCACCAGTGTATAAATCCACTACCACTAAATCGTACGAGTTGGTTGTTTTAAGCACAAACTCGTAGGCGTCCATAACCACTACCTTTGGGGGATAAGGGGAATTAGGGGGATGAGAGGGATTAGGAAAATGCAGGAACTTGGAACCGGTGCTAGTAACAATCTCGTCGTAATCAACACCGGTAATCTCAAGAGCGGGGTTGGTTTGCTTAAGTAAAGCAGGAACTGTGCCACCGGCAATACCCAAGATCAAAGCTGTTTTGGCGTTGGGTACAATTGTTCTGGCACAAGTTACAATATTCCCCCAGACAGTGCTTTCGATATTAGGGTAGTTTAGGCTTACGGATTGAACATAGCCTGTCACAACAAGTCTGGTGTAATTGTCTTTTTGCTCAACTCTAATGTCTCCAGAAACAGGGGAAACAGTGGTATAAATTGTTTTCCATGGGGAAAAAATAGCCATTATCTCTTTTTAATTATTTCCAACCCGCCCATGTAGGGTCTTAATACTTCTGGTACAACAACTGACCCATCCGCTTGTTGGTAATTTTCCAAAATCGTCAAAACCCAGCGATCGGTGACTGCTGTCGCGGAGATGGTGTGAGGAAATACTTTATTGCCGTCTTTGGTTTTGTATCTAATTCCAAGTCTTCGGGTTTGAAAATCAGTCAAATTGGTGTTGGAGGTGATTTCTTTGTATTTGTTTTGGCTGGGAAACCAAGCCTCCAAGTCGTATTTTTTATATCCCGGAGCTCCGCAGTCTCCAACACAAACCAGTACTCTGTGATGGGGAATTCTAAGAGCCTCTGCCATGTCCTCTTCGTTTTTTTGGCATAATTCGTGCATTTTTTGCGATTCTTCAGGCTGGCAAAAAACAATTTGCTCTAATTTGTTAAACTGATGAACGCGAAAAACCCCTTTGGTATCTTTGCCGTAGCTTCCGGCTTCGGTTCTAAAACAAGGTGAGAAACCAGAATACAAAAGAGGAAGATTTTTTTCTTCTAATATCTCATCAGCGTGATAGGCGACTAAAACTTGTTCCGAGGTTCCTATTAGAGAAAGGTTGGACCTCTCGATTTTGTATATATCCTCCGAGAAAAAAGGCAAGTACCCAGTTCCAAAAAGGGTTTTTTCTTGCGCTAAATCTGGGGTTAAAAAGAAAGTAAAACCCCTCTCCTGCAAAAAATTTTGTGCCCAGCTAAAAAGCGCCCAAACAAGCCGTGCTCCGTCACCTTTCCAAAAGTAATATTTTGACTCGACAACCTTGGCGCCTCTTTCTTTGTCTAAAATGTCCAAATTTTCTCCCAATTCTTGGTGACCTTTGGGCGTAAAATTGAATTCCTTAATCTCGCCCCACTTTTTTATTTCTACATTATCCGCATCACTTTGGCCGTCGGGAACATCGGGGGAAAGCATATTGGGAACCCAGCTTAAAAGAGAGAAAAGTTCCTTCTCAAGTTTGTTTATTTCTTCTTGGAGTGTCTTTGTTTGTTCTTTTAACTCCTTTAATTTAACCATTTGCTTTGGTTCTGGTTTGGATTTGGAAAGAGAGTTTATTTGGTGTTTTAGAGCTTCGTTTTGAGTTATCTTTGTGTTTTTGGCATTAGAGAGCTCTAAAATTTTGTCAATATCAACTTTAGATCCACGCCTCAAGCAGTTTTTGGTAACAGCCTCTTTATTTTGTTTAATAAAATTTATGTCTAGCATAGATTTAGATCTAACTTTAACTTTCCTTTAGACCTTTCTCCGGTCTTTGGAGAGGGAACATAACGCACTCTCTTACGGTTTTGTTGGCTAAAAAGGCAAACAGCCTTTCCGAAACTCCAAGACCTGTTACGGGTGGCATGCCATACTCCAGCGCCCTGACAAAGTCGCCATCGTACATTTGGGCTTCGGCATCTCCGGCATCGCGGGCTTTTTGTTGCTCTTTAAACCGTTGTTCTTGATCTTGCGGATCGTTAAGCTCGCTGTAGCCGTTACCCATTTCGCTTCCTGCGATGATTACTTGATATCTTTCAACTGTTTTTGGGTTTGCATCATCGCGTTTAGCTAAAGGAGAAACCTCCACCGGATGTCCGACTAAAAAAGCAGGACCGACAATTTCTTTGCGGGCCTGTTTCCAGAGTAAGTCCAAAAGACGAGCCTTGGGGAGATTGAGGAGTTTGAGGGAATTGACCTTAGCAAGAACATCTTCGCGACTGGCAGTTTGGGCGTTAACTCCAAATTTTTCTTGGATAATTGTAGTGTAGTTAATCTCTTTCCACGGTTTTTCCAAATCTATCTCCATCTCATTAATTTTAAATTTAAGCGTCCCAAAGGTTTTTTTTGCTACCTCCTTGTACATCTCTTCGACCAATTTCATGCCATCTTTGTAGTTGGCGTACGCCCAGTAAAACTCCATTTGGGTGTAGTCTTGCAGGTGTTCTCGGCTGATGCCTTCGTTTCTAAATTGTCTTCCGATTTCAAAGGTTTTCTCAAAACCACCTACCATAAGCCGTTTTTGCCAAAGTTCTCCCATAGAGATTCGTAAATATAAGTCCACATCCAAGGCATTATGGTGAGTCACAAAAGGTTCGGCATCGGCGCCCCCAGCGGTGTTTTCCAAAACTGGAGTTTCAACCTCTAAAAATCCACGAGAAGACAAGAACGCTCTCATTGTGTTCCAAAAGATACTTTTTTTAACAAACAGCTCTTTAAGTTCTGGATTTATCGCAAAATCCACATACCTTTGGCGGTATCTTTCTTCTTCGTCTTTCAGCCCAAAATGAGCAGAAGGCAGTGGTCTTAGAGCTTTAGAAAGCAGGTTTAAGTTGCTAACCTGGATGGTCAACTCCCCAGATTTGGTGGTAAAAATAGAGCCAGTACATTCTATAAAATCCCCAGTATCTAAAAGCTCCAAAAGAGGGAGTTTTTTGGTGTCAAGAGTGTCTTTTTTAAGGATAATTTGGATTTTTCCTGTAGCGTCAGTAACATCAAAGAACGCCAGCGCCCCAAAATTTCTTTGTGAAGTAATTCTTCCAGCAACGGAAACAGTGGAATTTTCGCCTTTATCTCTAGCCTCTACTATAGGGATTCTTTTAAATTCGAGTTTTGAAGGATATGGGTTAATACCAATTTTTATGAGCTGATTAAGTCTTTCTACTCTGCTCGCTTTTATGCTTTTAAGAGATTCTTCCATGATGGAATAATAGCACAGTTAGCTTACCGAGAGAATCTCGTAGGTTATTTTGCCCACCGGCGCCTCTACTTCTACGACATCCCCAACCTTTTTTCCTATTAAGGCGCTTCCCAAAGGCGATTCGTGAGAAATTTTGCGTTCCGAAGGATTGGCTTCGGGAGCTCCTACAATGTTAAATTCTTCCTCGGAACCTTCTATTTTAACTTTTACTAAGCACCCAACACGAATTAACCCGTCGTTTTTAGAAGATACCTCAACTAGAGCATTTTTTAAGATTTCGTCTAATTCCTCAATTCTTCCCTCGATAAAAGCCTGCTCTTCCTTGGCGGCATGATAGGCGCCGTTTTCGGAGAGATCTCCTTCAGCGCGGGCTTTAGCAATGCGATCTACAATTTCTTGACGCTTTGTATTTACCAAGCCTTCGTATTCTTTTTTAAGCCTTTCCAACCCTTCTTGGGTTAAGATAACCTTGTCCATGTTGTAACTACTACAAACACCACAACCATCAGTTTTTGGATGATACACAGTGTTTAAATAGAATCTGGGATAACCAATAATGCAATGAAAATGCTCAATTAATTTAGCATACCCTAACCCCCTCGTCAAGTTGTTTAATATGTTGTAGAATGGGCAAAGATTGGAATTTCTAATTGATCTAATTATCTAATTAACCTAGATAAATCCCAATAACCAATTCGCCAATCGGCGAACCAAATTGGGAATTGATACTTGGTGCTTGTTTAACATGCGAAGTATGTCTCGCGAAGCGAGATAAATTAGAAATTAGAAATTAGAAATTTAATTATGGCCTCATCGTCTAATGGTTAGGACGGCGGCTTCTCAAGTCGTCAATCGGGGTTCGATCCCCCGTGAGGTCACCATGTTATTGTGCGTGTAATTTGTATATGCTAGTATAAAAGATATGAAGGATCAAAAAGGTCTTACGCCAAAACAAAAAATATTAATGAAAAGAAATTATAAATTAATCGCATATTTTATAGCTAGTCTTGGTGTGATTTCTTTGCTGGTTGGCTATTTAAGCAAAGAATCTATGTTTTATTTCGTTGGATCTATTTGTTTTGTCTATGGGGTATTGATGTTAGCCTATTCTTCTAAATCTTAGATAATTTTTTATTGAGAGAGTGTAGTTTTAGAGAACCACTGAGACTTAGCTACTTATCTAAGAGAGTCTAATGTTTTCCAAAACTTTATGCCCCAGGCTTATTCTACGAATTTGACTAACCACTTTACAATTAAAGGCGGTTATTGTATAGTAATAGTATGCAAAATAGACAGATTTGGAAGAAATTGTTGCCCGAGATAGCTACCCAAGAGATTGTAGTTATTACAGGTCCTCGTCAGGTAGGAAAAACTACAACTCTCCATTGGCTACTTGACAATATTCCATCTAAAAACAAACATTATTTTGATTTGGAAAACCTTGTTGATCGGGAATTATTCGAGGCGACAAACTATGATTCTTTGATCCACGAGTTTCAAACTAGAGGACTATCCACCAAAGAGCAACTTTACATTGCTTTAGATGAAATTCAATTGTTACCAAATCTTCCCAGTGTAGTTAAGTATTTGTATGATCATTACCAAATTAAATTTTTTCTTACAGGATCTAGCTCATTCTATATCAAAAACAGGTTCTCTGAATCTATGGCTGGTCGAAAAATAATATACGAAATGTTTCCTTTAAGTTTTCAGGAATTTCTGGATTTTCAGGGAGTAGAATATCTACTTCCCGAAAAACTTTCAATTGATGTGGATTTTCCAACTGATACTTTTAAAATGCTTCAAAATTACTACGAACAGTATATTGAATACGGAGGTTTGCCAAAAGTGGTTTTAACAGCAGATGTAGAACGAAAAAAACAATTACTGGAAGAAATTTTTAGCTCGTATATTAATCTCGATGTGCAGTCTTTATCTGACTTTAAATCGACTAATGATTTAAGAAAAGTAATCAAATTATTGGCATCACGAATTGGAAGTAGATTAAATGTGAGTGAACTAGCGAACATTACCGGTTTAAGTAGAATTACCGTCGATAATTACATTGAATTTTTAAAGCAAACCTATCTAATACGCACAGTTTCTGCTTTCTCTCGTTCCCCAGACATACAAAATAGACTATTACAGAAATCATATTTTGTCGATACGGGAATAGCTAATGTAAACGCGGATCTGTCTAGTGGAAGTAAGTTTGAAAACACCGTATGTCATCAATTATCTTTTTATGGAAATTTATCTTACTTTTCCAATCGCGATGGTGAGGTGGATTTTATATTAGACTTTAAAGACAAACCTTTAGCTTTTGAAGTTAAAGAAACACCAACCGAAGCAGACAACGAAACTCTCAAGCGGAGAGTTCGAAACCTAGAGATTTCTAAAAGTAGAATTATTGGTAAGGAAAAGTCAGTGAGATTTACAGAATATCTTTGGGGTGGTTTAATCAAATAGGATTTGCTATCTCCCAAAACCTTGTAACTCTATTATCTCCTACCTCGTTAGTTTGAAGTGGGGGAGAGAATCCCATAAACTAACAGATTATGATTAACAAATTGCAAAAAGAAATCATCGAGGAATTTAAAAGGTTGGATAGGGGGTCGTCAAAGTTTGATTTGCCAAAGTATCTCGGAACCGATAATAAGTTTTATCACCTAAAAACAGCGGTTCAAAAGCAAATTGCTAAAGAATTTGTAAAAAAGCATCCCAACATCACGAAAGAAGAATTTTTGGAGTTATTGAACGCTCTTAATGTTGGGGAATCCTCCAACGAACGGAGATTTGGTACAACTTTAATTTCCAGAAAAAAAGAATTTAAAGATCTCTTTACTCCAAAAAGGGTTTTTGAGTGGCTTGCAAATCTTAGCGGATGGTGTGAGGTGGACAGTTTGTGTCAAAGCACTTTTGGAGCAGAGGATATTTTGGGTGACTGGTCAGTTTGGGAAAAGACAATTACAAAGATGGCGAGGGATAAAAATATTTCTAGAAGAAGAGCAAGTTTGGTGTTGCTTACTAGGTCAGTTAGAGAAAGCAATGATGAACGACTGGCAAAACTAGCTTTTGAGAATTTGGAAAAGTTAAAATCGGAAAAAGACATTTTAATTACTAAGGCAGTTTCGTGGATTTTAAGAAGTCTTATCAAGCATCATTGGGAAAAGGTTGTGGAATATATAAATACAAATCGAGAAGTATTGCCCAAAATCGCTATCCGCGAAACCGAAAGAAAACTTAAAACTGGGAGAAAATAAGAACTAAAGTTCTTGCAACGCTTTTGCCTTTGGCAAAAAATTTTGGATGGGAATTTCATGAATCTTGTTGTAGTTGTTTTAGGGTCTGACCCTTAGACAACTCTGTAGAAAGCTCCTCGAGTGGAAGATGTTTTGTTGATCAAACCCTTTTCTTGTAATTTCTTTAGATCGTAACGAAGGGTTCTTGCTGGAACTGTTACGAATCTCCTATGAATAAAATCAAGAGATACCAGTTGATGGTCTTTAATAATGTTGTAAATTTCTCCTTGCCTTGGCGCCAAAGACAAAACCACATCGTTTTCTTGTGGAATATAAGTTAGCTGGGTTTTAACAGTTTCTGTTTGGTTATAAAAGATTTCGAGCATAAAAAACAAATAGTCCTCTACATTTTTGTATCCTTGGTCTAGGTGATAGTAATATTCGTCTCGTCTTTTGTTTATTTCTTCTTCTAACACAACAGGGACTCCAAAATTGTAGCTTTTGGCTTTTAGAACCGCATAAATTAAGAGTCTTCCAACCCTACCATTGCCGTCTTGAAAGGGGTGGATTTTTTCTAGAATTAGATGAGCTATTAAGGCAACAATAATTGGTGATTCTGCACTTGATGAGTTTATATAGTTTATCAATTTCTCTAAAAAAATAGAAAGTTCCGATGGGGGAGGGGCAAAATAAACTGCAACTCCAGCGGAATTAAAAATAGCCAAATTGTCGCTTCTAATTTTTCCTGCATTTGGAACTATGTTTTCCATAGATATCTTTTGCAGTGTAAGAATAGTTTCTAAAATCACTGGTTTTGTACCTGTAATCTCGCTATTGATGTAATTTATGGCTTTTTGGATGTTTAAAACTTCTAGTTTCTTTTGATCTTTGGGATAAAAATTAAAGTTGTGTTCTTGGAGTTCGTTGCCCTCAATTTTTGCGGAATATAAAGCACTTTTTAAAAGACTAACGCGGTCGATATTCTGTTGTACGATTGGGGGAATGTTTTTGGAATTAATAAAGAGGCGGTTGGAGTCAATTAACGCTATTAGGTCAGCTACTTTGGAATTAATCGCGAATTTTGGAGGAATTTCCATTGCCTAATGTTACCAGATGTTGCCAGATATTGCCAGATACTTTAGAAGAAATTCTAAATCCTAATATCTAAATTCTAAATGATCCTAAGGCGCGAGGTGTTTTCTGTTGTTATCCAAGCGCACTGCACACCGTACCCAGTTTTTTCTCCAGATAAGATTTTTGGTATTAGCCCCCATTGTTTTTTCATTATTGCAATATGTTCCATGGGATAGTATATAATCACACTAAAGGATTTTAAAGGGATTCAGATCCTCGGACACCCCAAGCAATTATGATATTAGACAAAAAATATACAATTGAGATAGATCCGACAGCCCCATTTAATTTTGATGCCACTTTTCATAAGCCGGCCCATTTCTCATCAGGTGATAATTACTGGGAGCCTGATGTTAGATGGCAAACCTTTCGTTATCTTGGAAAAAATTTAGGAGTGGTATTCAAAGGTGTTAGTTCTATTGATAAACCAAAAATAAAAGTAGAGATCTATTCCACCGAAAGACTGTCTGGAGAATTTGTTGAACAATTTATCGATGAAGTCAAATATAGGTATAATCTAAATCTGAACCTCACTGACTTTTATAAACACCTCTCAAAGGACAGGTTTGTGGGACCAGTTATCAAGCGGCTTTACGGTATGCGCCCTGGTCATCAAGATTCCCTTTACGAATACTTAATCATCAGCATTGTTTTACAAAATTGCACCGTCCGTCGTTCAATCCAAATGATGCAGGTTTTATTTGAAAAATACGGAACATCCCTCGAATTCGCTGGCAAGAAACTCTGGTGTTTTTGGGAGCCGGGGGATTTGAAGGATGTCACCGAAGATGAGTTGCGAGCTTTAAAAGTGGGTTATCGTGCTAAGTCAATAAAAAGAACAGATGATTGCTTTTTCCAAGGTCTCATTGATGAAATTGATGAAATGGAGTTGCGTAAAAAAGATCGAGATACACAAATGAAGGAGTTGTTGAGACTTTACGGAGTCGGACCAGCTACAGTTTGGTATCTTTTGTTTGATGTTTTTCATCGTTGGGATTTTTTTAACCATATATCACCTTGGGAGCAAAAAATTTATTCCAAATTATTTTTTAATAAAGATCCCGAAAATCCCGTTCCTGTAGAAAAACTTCTCAAATACTTTGAGAGGTATGGAAAATATAAACAGCTCGCGGTACATTATATTTGGGAAGATCTTTGGTGGAAAAGGAAAAACGAACACATTCCTTGGTTAGAAAAGCTTATTAGGATTTAGGGACAGATATTTTTTATAACAAGATTTAGAGAAGACCCCGCCAACAGCTACGCAGTTCTGGGCGGGGATGAATCTTCCGATAAATTCCCCGCCTGCGGCGGGGCGTTAATTTGCTCCAGCAAATGCGGATACTTTTGTAACGAATATAGTACCGCGCGCTTGCGCGTGGGAACCTATTTAAGGGGGTGAGAAGTATGGATAAAGAAGGAGTTTTGGCTTTTTTAAAAAGCAGAGAGTTGTGTGTTTTAGCTACCGCCGATGCGTCCGGAAAGACACAGGCTGCAACTATGGCTTATGTTGCTAAAGACGACTTTTCTCTTTTGTTTTCTACCGATGCTACAACAAGAAAAATGGCTAATATAAAAGTTAATTCAAAAGCTTCTGTTGTCGTAGGCTGCGAAAACGACAATCCGACGGTACAAATTGATGGGGATATCACACAAGTAGTAGATGATTCAGGAGCCGCCAAAGAAAGAGATTATATGTTGCAAGTTCATCCCGAGTGGAAAGATTATGTTGCAGATGGAACTATTCTCAGGTTCGTTCCTAGTTGGACAAAGTATAGCAATCACGCCACAAATCCACCGGAAGTTTTGGAGTTTTAGCAACATTGCCTGATGTTGCCAGATATTGCCAGATACTTTTCGATCTGTTTTAGGGTCTGACCCTTAGACAAAATGAAATTATTTAAAGAAAAAATTACAAACAAAGATCTTTTGGAGCTAGAGAAAGAGTTTGGGAGTTATTTTAAAGTTACTGTTGATATAGAAAATAAATGGCTTGTTGCAGGTTGCGAACTCCATAGTGATGGGGAGGATATTTTGGTGGGGGAAGGATCTCATCCCAGAGATATTTGGGGTGGAGCGGTTGACCTCAAAGTAAAATCTGTAGAAACTTTAGCTGTTTTAAATCTGCGTGCAAGTCAAGGAAACGCTTCAATGGATATTTTGGATCCAGTGATAAGAGAGAAATTAATCAAAGTTGTCAAAGAAGTCATTTGGAATCAAAAATGAAAGAAATCTATTCGGGTGACACCCCGGTACAAAATACAAACGCTTTATGGGGTGTCACCCGTGAGAAAGGAGTCTCCCGTGAGAAAAATCTACAAGCAGATGCGTTGGGGAATATTTATCGTAGCGCCTATTACATGGCGAAAGGCGAAAGGGGATTGGCAACTTCTCTTGTGGAGAAAGTAAAAACAGTGTCACCGGAATTGTATGAAAAAGCGTGGGAAATCATCAATAGCAAATTCGAAGACAAAGTTATTGCAGAGTATTTGCTAGATTTGTACTCCTGTTTTAGGGTCGGATCCTAAAAAGGCAAAAGTGATATACTAGTGGCAATGAAAGTAGCATTTAAAAAGTTAATTGCAGGATTTATCGTCTTTGTTTTTTCTTTTATCCTTTACCAAAAATTTACCAACATCGAAACTGTTATTACACCGGGAACCAGCAAAGTTGCCGGGGTTTCAACTGGGTTTTTAAGCTCATTGCCTAAAGATTTCATTGTTTATCCCGGAGCCTTATTTATCAGCCAAAACAAAACACTCCAAGGCTACGATCTTTTGTTTGAGTCTTACGATCCTTTATCCAAAATTGCCAATTATTATATTTCGCAGGCGAGAAATTTGGGATACACAATAGAAAAACCTCTTGTATACAAAAAAGACAATAAAACCTTGTCGATTATTTTAACTAGTGGGGGAGGGGAGTTATCTGTAGTTATTGAGGTAATTTACGAAGAAAGATAAGGGATTAAGGTTCTTTGGTACCAACCAAGTACACAGCTCGCCAAGGTCTATAATTGCTAATATACTCTTCGTCAATTATTATTTTTTCATTTTTTACCACTTTACGACTAAATTTGACACTTGCTCCCCAAGCCGACCAATCCACCTGCTTAGTTTGTCCCACAAGTAATGTATCAGTTTCCTCATAAACTGCTGGCGGTGGCGGAGTTTGGGAAGTAATAATCGGCTTAGTAATTTCTATGGTTCTCCCATCACTTGTTCCATAAATCTTAAAATTCATAGTCAGGTTTTTCTGGTCAACGGAAGCAGTTAACAAAATATAGCCTGCGGTGTCATTCTTAAATTTAAAATCCACTGTGGGCTGATAAATTGTGGCATCAAGACCTACCGGAGCGTCCTGTTCGTAATATGAAACTCTATAGGCGTGAGCGGCTCGAGTAACTACTGGAAGTCCCGAATTTAAGACAGCGCGAAAAAGCGTGGTAGAAACTTGACAAACCCCGCCACCTTCTCCCAGTACTGTTCTCCCTTTGGAAATAATGTAGGCAGAAGTAAACCCGTGGGTAGCATCAATTTCGCCTACCGATTTATTAAAAGAGAATGTCTCTCCAGGGGGAATTAAGGTTCCGTTGAGGTTGGATGAAGCAAGAGCAATATTAAAAACCCTGCCACTTATAGACCCTTCGAATTTAGATATGCCTTCTCCCAGCAATTCTTTTATACCGTATTCATTATTAGCTAAAACTTTGGTTTCGCGAACCGGAATGGTAACAGTTTTAGCCTTGGGGTCATCTACTAAAATCGCGCTTGCCAAATCTTTATAAAGTTTTTCTTCATCAATTACGACGCCATTGGATGCTGGTCTAAAGCTACTTACCTTGCCGTTTTCCATTAAAAATATCTCTCCTTTAGGTGGGGTGTTTATTTCTTCGGCAATTGTTGCAATTATGGGGGAGAGCGTTTCGGTGTTTACGGTAACGGTGGCTTTGTTTGCCCCCGATTCCATTTTTAGAAAAACAGATTTTAAAATGTTTTCGGGAGTTAATTTATAAACTTTTTTCTCAAAAAATAGCGCTGGTGGATTAAAAACTATATTTTGGACGAATTCTTTCACAGGGGTTAAGTTTTCTGTTGTTACCTCCGGAGTAAATTGTTCCATAGGAAGAGGCTCGTTTACAAAATTAAAACTTAAATATTTTTCTAAAATCCTAGCTTTTAATTTGTTTTTGTTAAGCCGTAATCCCGAAACTTCTTTCTCTATCTCGAGCTTGTTATTAGAGATGTAGAAGTAAGCGTTGTAAAAAGGGGATTCTACTTTAGTTTGGATTTGGCTTATTTTTAAATCCAAAAGATCTTGATTTACAAGATACTCTGGGGTCAGGTTATATCCCTTAAATAGTAGGTTAAACTTTGTTAAGTTATCTTGAATAAAATTGCTGGTTCTGCCAAGTAAAAACGCTTTTTTAATAGTTTCTTGAGAATTATAATAAAGTCCAATATCCGATGCCTTAACGACAAAATCTTGTTTTGAGGGCTCGTCCCTAAAAGAAATTACGGGATCATAAGTATCAAGATACCCAAGATCTTGTTGCAATTTAACAATTGATATCCCGCTGATGCGTTTACCGTCCAAGTAAACATTGGGAATTACTCTGTTTAAAAACGAAAGGTGGTAAGCAAAAAACGAAATTGCCGTAAAGGCAAAAGCTAAAATCCCTGCCCGAATGATAAGTTGTTTTGGGAAGTAAAAGCTTCTCATCTTAGCTATTTAAAAAATACTCTAGGCTAAAAGGATATTTTTGGCAAAGTAGTCTAAATCAAAAAAACTGTCGGCGCGCTCGATTAATTTTCCAGAGGTGTTGCGTCCAAACGAAGCCACTTCGCACCTTACTCCTTGCGAACGGGCATAATCCAACAAATCGGTATAATCCCCATCTCCCGAAATTAAAACTAGAGCGTCTATTTTGGGGATGAGTCTTACAGCATCCATGCAAAGCCCTACATCCCAATCACCTTTTTTTTCGCCACCCAAAAAAACTTGCAAGTCTTTAATACGAACTTCGAAGCCGCGTTTTTCTAGCGCTTCAAAAAAAGTCTTTTCCTGTTCAATGTTGGCTCTTATAACATAGGCAAAGGCGCGGATGAGTTTGCGCTTGCCCAGTACCATTTGTAAAACCTGCCCAAAGTCTACCTTTGAATTGTGAAGATTTTTGGCGCTGTAGTACATGTTGGAGACATCCACAAAAACTCCAACTTTTTGATCGGGATGCATTTGGTTTGTTAACATACTTTTAGTATAACAACAGAAGGACTTTTTTAAAATGAGGAATATTTTGTTTAAGGGTCAGACCCTATGACAAGAAAAGCGGGTCTGGAAAATGTGGAGGCAAAAGGATAGAATAGGAATTGTCCTTCGACAGGCTCAGGACGCAAGGAAACATTTTCTAGCGGGGATTGGCGCCACGCCCGCCACGCAAGCCAAGCTTGCGAAGGCGTTGCGGGCAGGGCAGTTGGTAGCATATGCATTACACCTATGTTTTAAAAAGCAAGATTGATGAGAAATACTATGTTGGATATACAGAGGATTTGCAAAATAGAGTAGAAATGCATAACAAAGGTTTGGTTGAGGCGACTAAGTCTCGGGCACCTTTAACGCTAGTATATTATGAGGCTTGTTTAGATAAGTATAAGGCTTTAAAAAGAGAGCAGTATTTTAAGACTGGTTTTGGTAGACGGTTTTTAAAGGATAGAGTGTAGCGGGGATTGGCGCAGTTGGTAGCGCGCACGCATGGGGTGCGTGAGGTCGCCGGTTCGAGCCCGGCATCCCCGACCACGTAATATCTTAGCGATCCCGATTTAATCGGGAAGCTTAGAGATTACGATGGTCGCGTTTGATCCGCCGAAGGCGGAGCATCACGCGAACACGATACCAATTCTAAATCGCTAAGATAAACGTGGCACAGCCATTAATACTATGCAAATAACTACGGTTTCCTTGTTCGAACAATTAGCCAAGACAATTTTGGACTACTACCTTAAAGGGTTTAAGACTCTAGATAATACCCGTCCCTTGTGGACTAATGGTCTTGAGATTGACAGGTACTACCCACAACTGGGAGTTGCCATAGAATTTCAGGGTCCGCAGCATTACAAGCAGATAGAAGCAATGCAAACTCCCGAAAAATTCCAAAATCAGCTTAGGGCAGATTCCTTAAAGAGGCAGGCATGTCTAGGGCAGGGAATAAGCTATTTGCCTTTGCCAATTTTTTCTTTTAGCGAAAGCTCGTACCGTTCGACTATTGAGCAAATTAAAAACGCCGGAACGGTCTTTGCTAAAAAGAATAACGACATTACTAGCTACAATCAGCTTTCCCGAATGCTTGTAGGAAAATATCCCGATCAGCAAATCTTTAGGCGGATTGAAGGCATCAAAAACAAAAGGTAAAGAAGATTTGCAACAGCGCTCACTTGTTGACTATTTTATCCAAACAGATTAATATATAGATGGGTTTCTATTTAAAAAATATAGATTTCCGCGCTCGGAAATATGTAACGCCCCCGACATTAGTCGGGGAAATTAATAGAAATATTTTTCTTTAATCTTGTTATGAATAAAAAATGCTTGGCTTGCTTTAAAGCTATTTCGGATAATTCAAGATCTAAAATCTACGAATTTGTGCAAAGCGGAAAATCTAAAACAGTATCCGAGGTTGTGTCCCATTTTAAATTGACACAACCTACGGTTTCGTACCATTTAATGGAACTTGCAAAAACGGGTTTACTTAAAAGAATTAAAAAAGGAAGGGAAGTCTATTACGATGCTCAATGTACTTGTGGTTGTGGTGAGTGCAAATGTCCCGTGGCTGATTAGAGATTAAGAATTATGCTAAAGATAAATAATCTGTACGCTAAAATTGGAGAAAAAGAAATCCTTAAAGGGGTGAGTCTCAACATCAACCGTGGGGAAATTCATGCTCTTATGGGACCAAATGGTTCAGGAAAAAGCACCTTGGCAACAACGCTTATTGGTAATCCCCTAATTACAGTTACAAAGGGATCAGTTTCTCTTGACGGGAAAGATCTATTTCGTCAGAAACAAACTTGTTTATTAAATCTTGATGCAACCGCGCGAGCAAGGCTAGGCTTGTTTTTAGCCTTTCAATACCCAGTCGAGGTTCCCGGAGTTTCCTTAGAATCATTTTTGCGTCTCTCATACGGTAGTATCGCTGGTATCAATTTGCCCCCAATTAAATTTAGAACATTATTAATGAGTCACCTGGAAAGGTTGGGAATGGCAAAGGAATTTACCGAAAGAAATTTAAACGAGGGTGCAAGCGGAGGCGAAAAAAAGAAAGGCGAAATTTTGCAAATGGCAGTTTTGAACCCTAAATATGCAATTTTGGATGAGATTGACAGCGGTTTAGATATTGGCGCACAAAAAACAATATTTGAGAAAATCAAAACATTTAAGAACACTGGAGTTGTTATAATTACCCATTACCCACGAATCTTAAAAATTTTAAAACCTGATTTTGTCCATGTAATGATAAACGGAACAATTGTCCAAAGTGGAAATAGTAAGTTAGCAGAAGAGATAGAAAACAATGGATACCACATTTAGGACAAAAACCACTCCAATTTACAAATCACCACGGGGATTGTCACGAGAGATTGTTAGCTATATCTCAACCACAAAAAAAGAACCTCAATGGATGTTTGACTTTAGGATTAGAGCATACGAATTATTTTGTCAAAAGAAAATGCCCGCTTGGGGTCCGGACTTATCGGCGATAAATTTTAAGGAACTTTACTATTATGTTAAACCGCAGGATAGTCAAAAACACTCCTGGCAAGAAGTCCCCGAACAAATAAAAAATACTTTTGAACGGTTGGGGATTCCCCAAGCCGAAAGAGAATATCTTTCGGGAGTCAAAGCGCAATTTGAATCTGAGGTAGTTTACGGCTCACTTAAAAAAGAACTAGAACAAAAGGGTGTGATTTTTTTGGACACTGACTCGGCTTTACAAAAGCACCCAGAGATTTTTAAGAAGTATTTTGGTAAAGCGGTTCCCCCAGCCGATAATAAATTCGCGTCGTTAAATAGTGCTGTTTGGAGCGGAGGTTCTTTTATTTATATTCCGCCAAATGTCAAAGTGAAACTTCCACTTCAGACTTACTTTAGAATTAACGAGCGCAACATGGGGCAGTTTGAGAGAACTCTCATCATCGCGGACAAAAATTCCTTTGTAAGCTATGTGGAAGGTTGTACTGCTCCAGTTTATGCTTCGGCTTCTTTGCATGCTGCTGTTGTGGAGATATTTGTTATGGAGGGCGCAAGGGTTCGCTATACCACAATTCAAAATTGGAGTAATGATGTTTATAATTTAGTGACTAAAAGAGCGTTTGTGGAGAAAGGCGGTGTAATGGAATGGGTGGATTGCAATTTGGGATCAAAGGTTACTATGAAGTACCCCTCGATCTACTTAAAAGGGGATGGGGCAAAAGGAGAAATACTCTCGCTTGCCTACGCGAAAGCAGGGCAAACACAAGATGCGGGGGGTAAAGTGTATCACCTAGCAAATAATACCTCCTCAAATATAATCTCAAAATCAATCTCAAAAGAAACTGGAATTGCAACTTATAGAGGAATGGTAAAGGTTCCTCCCCATATCAAAAATGCCAAAGTAAATGTAGTTTGCGATGCCCTGCTGCTTTCGCCCAATTCGCAAACCAACACCTATCCCACAATGCAGATAGAAAGCAAAAATGTAGAAATTGGACATGAAGCGTCAGTCAGTAATATAGATGATAGTAAACTTTATTATTTAATGTCACGGGGTTTATCCAAGGAACAAGCCAAAAGCCTTGTGGCATCGGGGTTTATTGAGCCTATAGCTAAAGAACTTCCTATGGAATATGCGGTGGAATTAAATAGATTAGTGGAGTTAGAAATGGGGGGGAGTATCGGATAGATATTTCATCCGGAGAAATCTTCCACGATTGGTTTGACGAGAGTTACGAGATCTACGGTTTTCATGTTGATAGAGTGAGTTCGGAGTCCGGCATTAAAATTAACATCAATATTTTGTAGTAATTTTTTGTCAAAGTAAGTTGGTAAACCCATCAGATTGCCAAAGGGAGCGACTGCTCCAATTTGGACTCCGGTTATTTTTTCTGCTTCCTCAATCGGTGCCAAATGGGCATCGCTATTGTTAAGAATAACCTTGACTTTTTTCCAGTCCAACTTGGTGTTGGCGCGGAGAACAAAAAGGTAGTATTTGCTTTTGCATTTGGCTACCATGGCTTTGGCTCCAGATGATAGGGGAACTCCCCGCAACTTGGCTGCTTCTTCGCTAGTTCTGACCGGTTCGTGAATTGTCAATTGGTAATTTATTTTCTCGTGGTCAAGAAAGTTTACAATTTTATCTAAAAGTGTTTGTGTCATTGTGTAAGTTTACCATAGTAAAAATTCATGTTAATATATAGACGGTTATCTATGATAAAAGGGGAACAAAATCTTAGAATTTTTCCGGGAGACTCCCCTTAAAGGCATTAGAAACTGTTTTTGGGGAGTCTCCCGAAAAGACGAAAATGAAGACAAAAACAATAAAATTAAATATGAGTGAGAGTAAAGAACTCGTCCTAAAAAATGAGGATACCTCCATGTTGGTAAATTTAATTGGAGATCAATCCGAGATCAGTGTCACCGGTAGATTTCTCTTAACGGGAAATACCGAAAGGAATATCAATATCGTGTTAAATCACATAGGGATTAATACCAAAGGTCGAGTTGATATCAAGGTTGTATTGCATGATAAGGCAAAGCTGTACTTTAATGGGTGTCTTATTGTCAACACAAATGCAATTGGAACCGACACCCATCTTTCTCAAAAGAATCTTTTAGTAGGAGAGGAAGTGTTTGTTAAATCTATACCATCGCTGGAAATTAAAAATGCTAAAGTTAAAGCCAGTCATGGGGTTACAATTGGAAAAGTAAGCGAAGACGAAATCTACTACATGGAATCTCGCGGTTTATCTCACATAGACGCCGAACAATTAATCACCTCTGGGTTTTTAGAAAACTGATGTTAATTAATACCAAAAAGGATTTCAGAATTTTAAATCGCAAAATCAACGGTCACAAACTTGCTTATTTGGACAATGCTGCTACAACGCAAAAGCCACAGCAAGTTATTGATGCCGTTGTTAACTATTATCAAAAACATAATTCCAATATCCATCGAGGAATTCATACATTAAGCGAGGAATCAACTTTATTGTTTGAAGAAGCTAGAAAAAAGGTTGCAGGTTTAATTGGAGCAGTTGTTCCCGAAGAAGTGATCTTTACCAGTGGAGCAACAGAATCATTAAATACGGCTTCTCAATTAGTTGGTCAAATATTAAAAGAAGAATCAACAATTGTTTTATCGGAACTAGAACATCACTCCAACCTTGTACCTTGGCAACAGTTGGCAACACAAAAAAATTGTCAGCTGATCTATATTCCGGTTACTAAAGGCGGTTTACTAGATTATTCTGAAGCTAAAAAAATACTCTCTCAAAAAGTGGATGCTTTAGCAATTACCCACGCTTCCAATGTCACTGGAGAAATTATTAAGATTAAAGATTTAGTCAAACTTGTCAAAACGACAAATCCCAATTGTTTAGTAGTAGTCGATGGGGCGCAGGCGGTGGGGCACCTGCCAGTTAATGTGCAATCTTTAGGATGCGACTTTTATGCTTTTTCGGCGCATAAAATGCTAGGGCCAACTGGAGTTGGAGTGCTTTGGGGAAAACGAGAATTACTAAAAACACTTGAGCCTGTTAAATTTGGCGGGGGTATGATTACTGAAGTTTATCAAGATCACGCTGTTTGGGATATTGTTCCCAATAAATTTGAAGCCGGAACGCCAAATATCGCGGGAGTGATTGGGCTTGGGGTGGCAGTGGATTACCTAAACTCCTATGGGTTGGAGAAGTTGAGGGGGAAGGTGGGGGGGAATACAGAATACTTATTAGAAATGTTAGGGCGATTAGGGCTATTACTATACGGGAACCAAAAAGCAGAAAACGGGGTTGGAATTGTGGCGTTTAACCTGCCAGGGGTGCACTCCCATGATTTAGCCAGTGTTTTAGACTCGGTTGGGGTTGCGGTTAGGTCGGGTCACCACTGCGCTATGCCACTACACACGGCGTTGGATATACCAAGTTCAGTTAGGGTAAGTTTGTATATCTATAATACAAAAGAGGATATAGATGCACTAATAAGTGGGATTAATAAAGCAAAGAAGATATTTGGATTTTCGGGTGACACCCCAAAACACCACTTTAGGGGTGTCACCCGTAAAAACAGTTAGATATGAATATTTATCGGGAAGAATTATTAGATCGCTATAAAAACCCGCAAAATATGGGTGAGATTGTTGATGCCACAAATAAGGCATCATTAAAAAACCCTTTGTGCGGGGACGCGCTCTCCGTTTCTTTCAAAACCTCAAAGGGTGTTATCACTGACATTAAATTTAATGGTATCGGTTGCTTAATTTCTACAGTTTCGGCCGACATGTTGGCGGATTTTGTCAAGGGAAAAACGCTACGAGAAATCAAAGACATGTCCGAAGAGCAGATGTTACAATTACTAGAAATGGATCTAACAACATCTCGTAAAAAGTGTGCCATCTTAAGTTTAGGAGTTTTAAAAAAAGCACTATGTCCAAGATAACAAAAATAGAAATTAATCAGGATTGTATTGGGTGCGGAACTTGCGGAGTAATTGCCAGTAAGACATTTTCCCTAAACTCGGAGGGTAAATCAACCATTGCAAAGCCGGCAGGCGACACAGATGAGGTTATTTTGCAGGCATCTCAAAGTTGTCCGGTTTTAGCTATTCATTTGTTTGATGAAGCTGGAAAACAGCTTTATCCGTAATGACTCTACTCAATCTACCTAAAAAATACACATCAAAAGTAACTCGTAAAAACAATTTAAGCTCACACTTTGTCCATTTGATTTTGCAAAAATCTCAAGACTTCTCGTATTCGGCGGGGCAGTACATTTCGCTTGTGGTTGCTCCTAATGTTAGGAGAGCTTATTCTATATGCAGGTGGGATGACAAGAACAATGTGTTAGAACTTTTGATTGACACAAAAGCGCAGGGGATTGGCTCTAAATTTGTGGAAAGCTTAAAGGTTGGGGAAACAGTTGAGTTTTGGGGATCGTATGGAAAGTTTGTGGTACCCGAGGGGATTTATGGAAATGTCTGGTTTTTGGGTACGGGTTGCGGAGTCGCGCCGCTTAAAGCACAGATAGAGAGAATAAGGGAGATAGGTGGAATTGGGAAGATTAGGTTGATATATGGAACAAGAGTTAAGGAGGACATAGTTTTTTTAAAGAATTTCGAAAACCTGGCAAAAACATTAAAGCATTTTTATTACTATGTTGCTCTATCACAAACAACAGTTGGATTTAAACCCGAATGGGGAGAGTATTGGCATAAAGGTTATGTTACGGAAATTGCTCAAGAATTGTTAAAAAAAGAAAAGCCCAATTTTGTATTTTTGTGTGGTCATCCCGAGATGATGAAAGACGCAACCACCCTATTTTTACAAGCTGGCGTACCCAAAAAAAATATTCTTTCCGAAGACTTCTTCTAGAGATTTTTTATTTCCCCTTTAAACTTTTCTCTTAAACCTTTATGATTAGATTATGGGATTTAAGGATCAATTGTTGTCAAAAATTGAAAAACTCGATACCGCAACTCGCGAAAAATTTACTCGTATTTATAAAATAACTATTTCTACTGGTAAACTTTTAATTCCAACGGAAATGGAAGAATGGGCGACAAAAACTTTTGGTGAAATAAAGGATCTGGAAACACAAACTTTTGTCAAAATTATCAATAGGGTTACTGGAGAAGGAGCAATATTTAACGAATTGCGCACCAAGCGACCAGTTATTAAAGACGAAACTTATGGAGGATACAAAGAAGAAATAGAACAATGTCAAGGCGATCATTTTAGTACTCCACTAACCGCTACTCCCGAAGATGTTTTTGGAAGAATTAAAGGAAAATATTGTATTACCGCGTCAAACATCGCCAAATATGATGGTTTTCATGGGCTGATCATTTTTAATGAGCATAACCCTCTTAATTTTAACGAAGAAAAAATAGCAGATTATCTAGAAGTAGCTCGCCAATATTTTAAAAAAGCCAATAATGTTAACCCTGATGCCATTTACCCTTTATTTTCATGGAACTGTTTGTGGAAAGCAGGCGCTTCGGTTATACACGGTCATGCTCAAGTTGTTTTAACTGAAGGGGTCTCTTTTGCTAGGGTTGATGATCTAAGAAAACAGGTTTTGGAATACGAAAATAACTATCTTGCCAACTATTTTGATGATGTCTTTAGTGTTCATAAGGCGTTGGGACTTGGTGTGGAGTATGGAAAAACCAAAATTATGGCAAAGCTAACCCCGATTAAAAATAATGAAGTTATGATTGTTGGGAGAGATTATGGTTGGGAGCTTGCAAAATCAATTAACAAAGTTTTAAGCGCCTTTAAAAATGAACTTGGTGTAGCAAGCTTTAATTTAGTTATTTATATGCCACCATTAGTTAAAACCCAAGAAAACTGGTCGCATATGCCGTACATTGTAAGAATTGTTGATCGTGGTAACCTGTCAAACCGCACCGCGGATATTGGTTCGATGGAGCTTTATGCTCAAAGCGTTGTGGAGTCTGATCCCTATTATGTCATGGAGGCGTTGCAAAAGTAGTCATGGATGACTCAACTCTAAGTAAAATCTCCAGTATCAAAAGCAGTCTTAAATACGACGAGAAAAAGCAGGAGCTTGCGTCAATTGAAAAAGAAATGGAGAACCCCAATTTTTGGAGTAATCCCGATATGGCGTCAAAACGCGCCAAAGAACTCTCGGATCTAAAATCAATTGTGGTGAAAGTAGAAGAACTGGAATTATTAGCCGAAATGGGCGAAGAGAAAGAGCTTAATCAAAAACTTAAAGAAGCCGAAATCTTTGCGGTTTTATCTGGTAAATTTGATTCGGGAGGCGCCTATTTGGCAATTCATGCGGGGCAAGGTGGAACCGAGGCCATGGATTGGGCGGGAATGTTGGCTCGAATGTACGAGAGATACTTTGACCGCAAGAAATGGAGTTTTTTTAAAGTTGATGAAACGGTGGGGGATGTAGCTGGAATAAAGTCGGTGACCTACCAAGTAGATGGTTCTTTTGCCTATGGCATGCTCAAACGCGAGGCGGGGACTCACAGATTGGTTCGTCAGTCCCCTTTTAATGCCGATAATCTTCGCCAGACATCTTTTGCTTTAGTCGAGGTTTTACCTCAAGTGCAAAAGGGTTCCGATTTAGAAATAGCAGAAAGTGACTTGGATACAGATTTTTTTAGAGCCAGCGGGCACGGAGGTCAAAATGTTAACAAGGTTTCAACCGCGGTTCGTATCAAGCACAAACCTACCGGTATTGTTGTTTCCTGCCAAACCGAAAGATTCCAGCTTAAAAATCGCGAAATTGCTTTAAATATGCTTAAAGCAAAATTGCTGGATGCCATGGAAAAAGAAAAGGTAAATGAAGTAAATAAAATAAAGGGGGTTTTTAAAACGGCTTCATGGGGCAATCAAATCCGTAATTATATTTTGCATCCTTATAAATTGGTCAAAGATTTGCGAACAGGGGTGGAGTGCTTTAATCCAGATGCAGTGTTGGATGGAGAGTTGGGGGGATTCATAGAGAAGGAACTTTATTTGTAGTATCATGGAACTATGATCAAAAAAAGATTGATTATGTTGTTAATATTTCTTGTAGTATTAGGTATTATCTTTTTGGTTGGTACAAAGTTGTTCGCTACCTCAAAACTGACGCCTATAACTGATGCCGAGCTGAAAAATACCGTAGGAGATGCCTTTATGGATCCTTCCAAACTTGTTGGTGGAACAATTGAACTGCGGGGAAGGATTGCTAAAAATGACGGTGAAAATCAAACTTATCAGTATAAATTAATGTCGGAATCAAACGAGATTTTGGCTTTTATGGAGACAAGGGGGGAGTTATTAAGTTTTGCTTCGGGTCAGGGAATTGTTACAATTACTGGAACAACGCGAGGGAAAAATGCAGATGGTGTGCAGTTAGTTTATGTAGAAGCGGTAAGTTTCAAGTGACGGGCGAGTATGATTATATTTGAGGATGTAACAAAAAAATATAAAGATGGAACATTAGCGCTTGACGATATAAGTTTGTCCGTTGCCCCCAAAGAGTTTGTGTTTTTGGTTGGTACATCGGGAGCGGGAAAAACTACAATGCTAAGACTCATTGTCAAAGAAGAATTGCCCACTAGTGGCAAAATTATGGTTGATGGACAGGATTTAGCCTCCTTAAAAAACAGCGATATCCCGCCTCTTCGCCGAAAAATTGGCTATATCTTTCAGGACTATCGTCTTTTATACAGCAGAACAGTGTTCCAAAATGTTTCTTTGTCGCTTGAGGTGGTTGGAAAAACTGATGAGGAAATTGCCACAATTGTGCCAAAATATCTTGAATTGGTGGGGTTATCATCCAAAATGCAAAATTTTCCTTATCAGTTAAGCGGTGGCGAAAAACAAAGGTTGGCAATTGCTCGCGCCTTAGTTCATGAGCCAAAAATAATTCTGGCAGATGAGCCAACGGGTATGGTTGATCCCTCTAGCACTTGGGAAATAGTAAAATTGTTAGAAAAAGTAAATTCTTGGGGAACAACTGTTATTATGGCAACTCACGATTTTAATATTGTAAATTTGCTTAAAAAAAGAGTGGTAGAATTGGATCAAGGTCGCATTGTTCGTGATCAAAGTAAGGGTAGTTATTCAAAGGAGTGATAAAGCATGAATAAAAGAGTTTTTAAGTTTGCCATATCTAATATCGTCAAGAGCAGGTGGTTTACTGTTGCCTCTGTTTTGGTCATGACCTTTACTTTCTTTATGCTAAGTTCGTTTATTTCTGTGGGGGTAATTTCTCGCGATGTCTTAAAGTATCTAGAAACACAAGCCCAAATTACAGTGTTTTTTAAAGACTCATTTTTAGAAGATGATATTTTAAAGATTAAATCAGATCTGGAGCTAGATTCCGATATCCAAAGCGTTGGCTACACCTCAAAGCAGGAAGCTCTAGATTCTTACATTGGAGAACATCAGAACGACCCGTTGCTTTTGGAGTCCTTAACCCGTGACATCTTTCCTGCCAGTTTAGATATTAGAGCGCGGGATATTAAATATTTGCCAGAAGTTGTTAGAAAGTTTGAGGGTAACACCAATGTTGAGGAGGTAGTGTATTACAAAGATGCCATAACCACCTTTAAAAAATTTAGCGATATTATTAAATACGGGGGAATTGCCATGGTAACGCTCTTACTTTTAACCTCAATTATTACGGTACTTTTGACCATCGGCTCGTCAATTTATATTAGAAATGATGAGATTGCGGTCATGAGGCTGGTTGGTGGTTCGAGCTGGTTTATTAGAGGCCCTTTTATCATTCAAGGTCTAATATATGGGGTAGTAGCAGCTTTTATCTCACAGATAGTTTTTACGATTATTGTAAGTGTGTTAGGGGGAGACATTGCTCTACTTTTTAAAGGTATTCCAGTTGTTAACTTAAACTTTGTTTATCTCTTAATTGTTTTTGGGACGCAGCTTCTTTTTGGCGCTCTTTTAGGATTTGTAGGAAGTATGTTTGCGGTTAAGAGATATCTGAAGATTTAGATTTAAATGATGCAATGCGCTTATTTAAGACACCTATTTTTATTTTTATCCTTTCGTTTGGTTTAGTTGTAGCCAATAATTTCGCCTTTTCTCAAAGCCCTTCCGATACAACGGATAGAGTTAACGATCTGCAAGATCAAATAAAAGAATTAGAAGCTAAAATCACCTCCCTCCAAAACTCCGAAAAAACTCTTAAAAACGAAATTGAATATATTAGCACCCAAGTGTATTATACCCAGTTAAAAATAGATCAAGCTAACGCCCAAATTTCTGTCAAGGTTCAAGAAATAGCTTCTTTAGAGGATGATATAACAAACCTATCCGACCGCTTAGAAAAACTTGTGGGGGCAATTGGTGATCAGGAAAAAGTTCTTAAAGCGCATTTAAGGCAAAAATATAAAAGCGAAGTTGGATACCAGACATCTCCCTTAATCTCGCTTTTGGAGACTACCAATTTTAACGACATGGTTTTAAAACTTAAATATCTGCGCTCTATCGAAGAACAGGATAAGATAATTTTGTCTCAAATGAATTTGACCAAGAGTAGCTTTGAGGGGCAAAAAAACTTGCTGACTAATAAGAAGGACAAAATTGAATTATTAAAAATTGAAATCGAGAAGCAAAGACAGGCGGTAACTTCGTATAAAGCTACCTTAGAAGATCAAAAACAGACTAAACAATGGGTTTTGGAAGAAACCCAAAACGACGAGCAAAAATATCAAGGGTTGCTGGTGCAAATTAGATCGGAGTTAGATTCTATAAGTTCCGCCTTTGCCAACATTGTAGGCAAGGAAGGAAAGCAGGTTAAAAAAGGAGATATTATCGCTTATGAAGGCAACTCGGGGTGTTCCACCGGTCCCCATCTGCATTTTGGGGTCTACAAAAATGGCGTTGCCGTTAATCCGCGAAACTACCTTGGAGATGAGTTAGATTGGCCAATTGAAGATGTCATTGTGACTCAAGAATTTGGAGAAAACAGAGCGTGGTACCAGCGTTTTTTTGGCATACCAGGGCATAACGGAATAGATTTAACAGGTTCTTATCCTTACTATGGAACGCCAATTTTGGCTGCGGAGGATGGTATGGCATACACATCGTATGATGCTAAGGCTTGTAGTATGACCGGAACTGTGGGTAAGGGGATAGTTATTGTGCATGATAATGGGTTAAAAACAATTTATTGGCATGTCAAATGAAGAAGATTTTAAAATCAGAACAGGAGACAAAAGAGTTTGCCAAAGAGGTGTTACGAAATCTCAATGGGAAAAATGTAATTCTATTATCTGGAGATTTGGGGACGGGAAAGACCACATTTACCCAAGGGTTAGCCTTGGAGCTTGGTATCAAAGGAAGGGTGGTTAGTCCAACATTTGTTATAAGTAGGGTATACAATATAAATTCTTCTAGGTGTGGTTTTAACAGGTTGGTACACTACGATTTGTATAGAATAAAGGAGATTGGGGAAATTAGGGATATTGGGGTTATCGAAGATATTGACGATCCTAAATCGTTGGTGGTTATCGAATGGCCAGAACTTTTGGAAAAATATATCCCAACTGGAAAAAAGATATCTCTCAAATTTGGTTATGGCAAGGAAGATACAAGAGTAGTGGAAATAAACTCTAAATCCGAAACCCTAAATTCTAAACAATATCTAAATACCAAATCCAAAAAGTTGTCTTTGTTTTTAATTTAGAAAATTTGTGTTTTAAATTTGTTTAGGATTTAGAGATTAGATATTAGAATTTATAATTATGATAATTACCATAGATTCTAGAATTAGGGATAGCGTTATTGTAGAACTTAAAGATAGCGAAAAAACCATTCTTAAAAAAGTTGGTAGCGACCCTGTGGATTTGGTTAAAGCTTTACTTACGGAGTCAAAATTAAAATTATCTAATATAGAAAAAGTTGAGCTGGTAAATTTGCCCGGAAGTTTTACAGGTTTAAAAATTGGCGCCTCGGCAGTAAATACCCTTAACCTCGTACTGGGAAATATCAAATCCAGTAACGATTTAGTGTTCCCCAACTATGGTAGCGAGCCGAATATTACCCCTCTTCAGAAACTCCCATCCTCTTGAGCGGCGTCAAAAATCAAGTCAAATTGTGTTTCCTTTCCAGCGATCTCGTTTCCTGGGGTTGTTGCAAGATATACCTCTATTCCTAAATTTCTTTCTTCCCCGGGAGGAATTTTTTCATCCAAGGTAAATTCGTTTAGTGTGCTTAGATATTTAGAGCTTGTGTAGTGAGTTACAATCCAGGTGTTGTCCTTATCATACTCGCTTATTTTTACTTTCAAAACTTTGTATAAATCATTGTCGTTTTCCTCACTACTGGCTTGTGCCGAGATGCGATATTTTATACCAATACCCCCGGTGTTTTTAATTGTCACGGTTTTTTCTCCAGTTGTTCCTCCTGGGGCTAGTCCCGAAAAATCAAAAAGCTTGGTTTCTGGAGTTACTGTCAGATCAAGGTTAGTTGATCTTACAGTGCTTTCTCCCAAGGTTTTTTGACCCGTCATGTAAGCGCGGGCGGTGGTATAGCCACCAACAATCACAGCTCCAATTACAGCGCCAAGGACAAAGTTGTTAATTTTTAGTTTCATATTAAATCACCGCCTTTTAATTCGAGGGGGTACTACCCTATCGGGTAGTACCCCATTTCTTACTTTTCCTCCGTACCGTAAAGTCTCCACCCATTGTCCTCTAACTTAAGCGCCATCCAAAAATTCTTTTGAGAATTGTCATCATAATTAATTTTTATTTCTTGTTTTGTCCAAATATTTGACAACCAGATAATTGTTCCAACAAGTTCCAAATCTTTAATACCACCTGTGTTAAATTGCGTGGTAAATTCTTCTTGGGTAAACGATCCTTGTATTTCGGTTGTGGTGATTTGATAAAGCGCAAAATAGTTACCTTGATCTACAAAATCCTTAATACTCTCTGCGGACTTTTGGGGAGTGGAAATATCAAATACCAAAGGAGTAGTTGAGATTTTGTTTGCTTCTAGGGTTATTGTTTTGGAAAAATACGAAAAAGAGGGTGTCTTTAAAAAGATTGTGCCTAAAGCGAAAACAATGGCAAACGCTAATGTTCGAGCAGATAGCGGGGGCATGTGTAAAATATTTTCAAAATATGCAATTGGTGTAAAGATTATGTTTGTTGATAAGTGGAAACGAGACTTTAGTGGGAAGATAGAAGCTAGAAAATAGAAAGTAGATTAATTTGGGTTCGTCCCATTCGGGTTCGTCCCAAATGGGACGAACCCGAATGAGATTTAAAAATCTTGTTGACGAAAGGATGGACTGTGGTAGATTGGTAATTAGTATGAATGCCCATGGGATTTTAAAGATACGCAAGAGTCCACTTTATGGTGTTATTTCTTTTATCTCCTCTTTTCTTGTAGTTTTTCAATCCGTTGCTCTTGGTTTTTTGATCACCGCAAAACCTTCTTATGCGGATGTTGATCCAGTTATCAACGAGGTCGTAATTTATCCGCTAGATGCACAATGGATAGAAATATACAACCCCAATTCTGCAAGTTTTGATATTAGTGGTTGGAAGCTCAATAATAGCCCATCGTCAGTTGGTGTAACCGTCTTAACTTTTACTTCTGGGACTACAATATTAGGGGAGGATTATTTAGTTGTGGAAAAAGGTTCTGGGAGTAATGAATTTTCCTTTAATCTTGATCATTATACTCACGACATTACGCTTTTTAGACCCGATGGGACGGAGGTTACGGATTTTAATTATCCCGAAACTCCTGGAGACAATGAATCTTGGGTACGAATCCCAAATGGAAGCGGGTCTATAACAAATTCTTCTGCTACAACTAAAGGTTACTCTAACGACCCTGTAGTGGACACAACACCCCCCAGTTTTCCGGGAAATCCTGGTTGGGGGCAGAGTATTCCGCCATCTGGTTATGCGGGGGATGGGAATGGAATCACAGCTTTTAAATCATGCGGAAGTTATGTTTTAAATGACGGTTCGTATAGAGGGTTGTGGGCGGAGGCATCAGATCCTTCTGGAGTATTAAAATATCAAAGGCAAGTTTTTAAAAATGGAAGTTTACTTTGGCAAGGAGATGAATCTACCAACTACACTGGTGAGTTCGTACCGGGGGTTAGTGGTGGGGCAGAAGACGGAATGTTTTATGTAAGAGTAAGGGCATTAGATACTTTAGGTAATGCTACAATTTTGGATGCTGATTGGGCGGATATGTCCACATATTTAAGCTGGTGTAAATTGACAATTGATACTGTAAATCCTACGGTTCCAAGCACTCCTGTAGTGACGACCTCGGTTACGGACAACACGCCAACTTGGTCTTGGACGGCTTCTTCCGATGTTAATTTTGATAAATATGTAATTTATTGGGACACTGTTTCTGGTGGAGAATCGAATTCGGTAGACACTGGTACCGCATCATCGTTTACACACACATCTTCTCTTGCTGATGGCACTTGGTATGCCAAAGTAAAAGCATATGATAAAGCTGGGAACTTTTCCGAAAGTTCTGTCGGAAATGTAACTATAGATGCTACGGTACCAGCAAAACCAACAGGATTAAAATTTCAATCTCCTGATAGAGCAATAGATTATAGCTGTGGATCTGCAACTCCATTACAAACTTTAATTCCCGATTGGAATGATAATGATATTGTAGATGATCCTAGCTTTTCTCATTACGAATATACCTCATTTAATCCAGGTGGAAGTATTGGATTAAACGAAAATGTGTTTTACACCTCGGAATTTGTTAATACATGGGTTCCAACTATAGAGGGGACTTATGGGTATGCAGTCCGTTCGGTTGATAATGTAGGAAATAAATCTGACTGGTCTTTAACTGGAAAATCGCTTGATGGAAGTTGTAAGATTACTTACGATTCCACGCCCCCATCTTCCGATCCGAGCGGGTTTAGTTCATCTCACGACTCCGGTTCGTCAAAAGACACGACGATTACAGTAAATTGGAGCAATTCTGGTATAGATGCTATCTCTGGCGTTGATGGTTACTCATATAATTTTACAGAAGGTGCTATTGGTACCCCAAATGCTACAAAGATTTTAGAAGAAACGGATTTTTCGGCAACAAGCGAACCTTTAACGGATGGAACTTGGTATTTTAATATTAGGACCGTTGATAATGCTGGGAACTGGACGGCAACTGCCCATTATGGTCCGTTTGCGATTGATACCACCCCACCAGCCTCGCCAAGTCCAATTTCTCCGATGGATGGTTATGCAACGAAAGGTGTAGCTTTTCCTCAAATCTGGTCTTCTGTTGCCGATGCTGTTCAGTACGAATATCAAAGCTGTAGTACGAACCCAGGTGATACAGGAGACATCTGTCCTACCCCCATATATACAACTTTTGTTTCTGGGACTACAAGAACAGTAAGTGCTCAAGCAAATATTCATTTTTGGTGGAGGGTTCGCGCAAAAGATTCTGCTGGAAATTGGAGTCCGTTTGGTGAGTCTTATGAAGTTATCATAGACAACTCTGCCCCAACAATTTTGCTAAATAGTTACTCTCCAGACCCTACAAACAATAATATCCCAACTTATACTGGAACATCGGCAGATGTTTATGATGCAGGAGTAGAGAAAGTGGAGTATCGTATTGTAGATAATCTGGCAACTGAAGTTGTTCCTTGGACACTAGCAACTGGAGATGTAAGCTTCTCCTTTATTCCTGTAGCGCTTGTGGACGGAGTTTATACTTTTTACGCTCGAGCTACCGATGGGGCGGGAAATGTTTCTTCCACAGTTAGTGATACTTTAACGATTGATACCACTGCGCCTACCGACCCAACCTGGTTTTCCACAACACCTTTAGAAAATGGTTGGACGAACGGAACAGTTCAGATTACTTGGCATCCAACAAGCGCTGTAGATGGAGCAAAGGATACTTTATCTGGTGTTTATGGGTATTCGTATTCTTTAGATCAAGATGAAACAACAGTACCCGACGATTTAGTGGATGCCACGGAGACAGGATTTCCTCAAGGGACATTTTTTATAGTACCAGACGGCGAATACTATTTTCATTTAAGAACTGTTGATAATGCTGGAAACTGGACATCAACCGTTCATTTAGGACCGTTGGGTGTAGATAAGACTCCGCCGAGTACTTTTGCGCTGCCAACTCCAACAGATGGGGCGAAAATAAATGATGCAACTCCCATATTAGATTGGGAGAATTCCAACGATGCAGGATCGGGTTTGGCAGGATATGAGGTGTATTTGGATGGATCAAAGGTTTCCGGTGTATCACTTATAACCCCGTCTGCTTTCTCTTTTATCTCTGATTTATCCGATGGAACTTACAATTGGTATATAAAGGCGTTTGACAAAGTTGGTTGGTCAACGCAATCTCCCACTTGGTCATTTACTATAGATACAGTCAAGCCAACTTCTGCAATTACTACCCCAACTAACTCTGGAAATGATGCAATAGTTTATACAAACAGTTGGGATGGGATTATCTTTGGAACTGCAACGGACAACACAAGCGGAGTCGGATTGTCTAAAGTTGAATTATCTATCCAAAGAGACAGCGATAAATACTATTGGAATGGCGCAAGTTGGCAAATATCAACAGTAGAGTTGTTGCTCCAATCAACTACAGCGGACTCTTTTGCTGATTGGATCTATACGCTTTTAGACCCAGCATTTGATGAAACTTATTTTATTAAGTCTCATGCCACAGATTTAGCAGGGAATTATGAAACCACTTATAAGATTACTGTTGTGTATGATAAGACTATTCCCGAAGTAGTGCTTACGATTGACCCTACCAATCCTGATGGTGACAACAATTGGTACATCACCCAACCTAGCATTACCTTAACGGGAACGGATGCAAACTTTAATAAAAGAGAATATCAACTCAATTCCATCACAGGAGAATGGATGGAATATACAATTCCCGTTACGGTAAATGAGGGAACCACTAAATTTTATTATCGTGCTAGCGACCTAGCGGGTAATGTCTCGGAAGTTGGTTTAAAAAATGTCAAGGTAGATTTAACTAACCCCGAAGATCCCGAGGATTTTAGAACGGAAGCTTTTGATTCACTTGTAACATTGGAATGGGGTAAATCTCCAAGTGATGACATCGATCATTACACAATTTATAGAAGCGAGAACAAGAATTTTATCCCAAATCCAGAATCACAATTAAAAGAAGTCTCATCATCTACTAGAAATTATGACGATGAGGATGTAGGTAACGATACTAAATATCACTACTATCTAATAGCCTTTGACGAGGCTGGTAGAAACAGCGATGCTGTTGGTGCTTACGCAACACCGGCAACTACCGAGGAAGAAGCAGAGGCAGGTCCCTTGCCGGGGTTAGTTGTACCTCAAGGGCAAGTAGAAGGAATTAATACCGAAGAAACAGGGGGAGCATTGCCCACAGGGCGACTTATCTCTGGTGAGGAGAAAACAGGAGGGATGGGAGAAGTAAAAGGAACCGAAACAGAAGGGGAACAACAAAATAATACGACAACAACCAACGATACAACCCAAGGCTTTTCTTTACTTAAATACTGGTGGTTATTTTTATTATTAGGATCTGGAATTTTAGGTGTGTACTTGTACAAAAAATCTGATTAAAATGTAAGTCTATGATTACCCTGCCAAGAATACCTCGCTATACCAGATACGAAAAACTGATTACATTTATTGTTTTGGTCTTGCTTGTCTCCCACGCCTTTATCCCAGGAACAGTGCGGGTTGACAAATATACCATGATGTTGCTGGGAATTTTGGTTTTAATTGCGGTAATGCCAAGTGTTACCTCGGCGAAGCTTCCCTATGTTTTGGAAATAAAGAAGAAGATAGAAGAAACTACGAAAAAAAGGAGGAAGTAGCAAATGAGGAGACACCTGCTACCTCATCCAATTCATGGATTTAGGGCAACACTTTTATCGTACCCCGCTTTGTTTGCTTACATTGTTTTTATTTTTACCCTGACCCTTTCATTTAATAAAGTAAAGACCTATTACCCAAGTATTTTAGGATATGCAACCGACATAAACTTATACGACTTGTTAGAGGATACCAACTTTGAGCGGACAAATGCTAATCTTGCGCCACTTCGACTAAACAGCGACTTAAATCGTGCGGCTTACGACAAGGCTTTGGATATGTTCTCTAAAGGTTATTGGGCGCACATTTCTCCCCAGGGTACCACGCCTTGGACATTTATTTTAGATTCGGGCTATGACTATCAGTACGCGGGAGAAAACTTGGCGCGCGATTTTAATCGATCGGATAGTGTTATTAAGGCTTGGATGAACTCGTCTAGTCACAAAGACAATATTTTAAATAATAACTATCAAGACATAGGTTTTGCGGTTGCAAATGGGCAATTAGATGGTGAGGAGACAACACTAGTCGTCCAAATGTTTGGCGCTAAAAGGGGAGCGCTCGCTACAGCTTCTCCAGAAATAAGCGAGATAACCCCGCTGGCAGTATCTAGCGAGGTTTATGGGTTGCAAAACATTAGTCCTGCAGTATCCATAAAGCCTTATTTGGACGCATCGAGTATTTCTCGCGCTGTAGCGCTATTTTTGGGCTCGTTTATTTTGGGATTATTTGTGGTTGATGTGGTGTATACTAAAAAATACCACATTCACAGATTGTCGGGAAACACCATAGCCCACATTCTATTATTGGCTTTTGCCCTAGCTGGTATTTGGTATTCGGGGTTTGGGGCAGTTCTTTAAATAGTTATGTTCATCAAGTCTGACTTTTTTCAATACTCGCTTTTGGTAATTTTGCTGGCTCTTGGAGCCGTTTTTTACTTTTTTGTTTTTAATGATCCTTTTAATCGCTTTATTTGCGTAGTTGCCACAACGGCGTTTTACTTTATTTGGGGAATATTGCATCATGCCACATACGAAAGGCTTTCTCTTAAAATATTTATTGAATATCTCCTTATTGGATCTTTGGTAATTCTCTTTTTTGCCTTTTCTCTAAAATTGCGTTAGTATTCTTCCCTGTATGAAGACTGCGATTATTGTTCCCACATATAATGAGGTAGAAAGTATCGAAGCTACAATTGATGGAATAGAAAAGGCAATTGTACCTATAAAAAAACATCAATTTATAATTCTGGTGGTGGATGATAATTCTCCAGACGGAACTGCCGAAGCCGTCAAAAAAAAGATTTCTCAATACGGCAATATAGAATTATCCATGGGAAAAAAACAGGGGCTTGGAGCAGCTTATGTGAGGGGTTTTAAGTACGCCATGGACAAACTTAGAGCCGATGTGGTTATAGAGATGGACGGAGATGGTCAGCACGATCCGAGCTACCTTCCGCGCTTTATGGAAAAAATTGATGATGGGTTTGACTATGTAATCGGATCCCGTTACATTCCCGGAGGTTCCGTTCCAAAGGAATGGGGAATTCATCGCAAAATTGTAAGTTACTTTGGAAGCCTTTTTGCCAGGATTGTGCTTTGGATGCCTCAACTTACCGACTTTACAACAGGTTACAGGTCAACTCGGGTTAAAGGTGTGCTAGATAGCGTGGATTTGGATCATCTTTTATCTTATAAATTTGCCTACAAAATTCATCTTTTAGTTCAGTTTGTGGAATTAAAAGCGAAAATAATTGAGATTCCCTTAAAATTTGGTCTACGCGAGAAACAACAAAGCAAAGCTAGTATCAATACTTTTTTTGAATCGCTTCGGGTAGTTTTAACCCTACGATACCGAATGTCCCAAAGATTCATCAAGGTTTGTGTAGTGGGGGCGATTGGTGCGAGTGTGCAATTTTTGGGATATTTCTTTCTTAAAGAGGTTTTTGGTGGCCCTAAAGGAGTTTTAAATGGTGTAGCTACAGAATTGGCGATTGTGGTCAACTTTATTATTAATAACCTCTGGTCGTTTAAGGACAGCAAAATAACGAATGCCACAAAACTTTTTAGGACATTTCCTAAATTTAATTTACTCGTCATGGGGTCGATCCTTATCCAGGCTGTGGTTCTTGAGATTGGAAGTCGCCTTGTGGGTCGTGATTCTAATTGGATTGATTTTATTTTGATATCAATAGGAATCCTTTTGGGGCTAATTTATAATTATTCTATGTACAAAAGATATATATGGAAAAACAAGTAGGTGTTTCGGTTGTTATTCCAACCCACAACGAAAGTCAACAGATTATTCAAACTATTGAGGCAATTTCCTTATATCTCGAGCAACAAAATTATGATTTTGAGATTATTGTTTCGGATAACGCGTCAACCGATGGTACCTCTAACAGGGTAAAAGAATATGGCAAAGACCACCAAGGGGTTAGGCTTATCACAAGTCCGCTTCCGGGAAAAGGGCCGGCTGTGCGACTGGGTGTTTTAGAATCTACAAAAGATTATATCCTTTGTTGCGATGCGGATTTGGCAACCCCGATTAAAGAATTGGAGCGACTGATGCTTTGGCTTCGGGAGCAAAATTACGATATTGCCATAGCTTCTCGCGAAGGCTTGGGAGCTTTAAGAAAAGGAGAGCCTTACATAAGGCACTTAATGGGGAGAATATTTAATTTATGTGTACGGATTATTACATTATTGCCTTTTAACGATACACAATGCGGTTTTAAGCTTTTTAAAAAAGAGGTGGCTTATAGTATCTTTAGCAGATTGCTGGTTTACAAAGATTTTAAAGAGGATAAGAAAGCTTATCTGGGGGCGTGGGATGTGGAGGTGTTGCTCATTGCTCAAAGTAAGGGTTACAAAATAAAGGAGATACCAGTAATATGGTCATTCGTTCCAACAACAAGGCTAGCTCATGTAAGAGACTCCATTAAAATGTTACGAGATATTGTTCAGGTTAAGCTTAATTTTATTAGAGGGAAGTATTAGTTTAATTTAGCCAATATGAAAATCTCTGTAATAGGCACGGGATATGTAGGATTAGTCACTGGTGTTGTCTTTGCCGATTGGGGACACAGTATAACTTGCGCTGACATCAACAAAGAAAAAATTAAAATGTTACATAAAGGTGTAATGCCAATTTACGAAGAAGGCTTACAGGAGTTAGTGGAGAAAAATGTTCAAGAGGGTAGGTTGCTTTTTACTCATGATGTTGCCGAAGCCATTAGAAATACCGAAGTTGTTATTATTGCAGTGGGAACTCCATCTAGCCAAAGTGGAAGCGCCGATCTTTCCGCTGTGTGGTCGGTTGCTAAAACAATTGGCGAAAACTTAAACAATTATAAAATTATAGTTACTAAAAGCACAGTTCCTGTTGGTACTAACGAGAGGGTGGAAGAAATTGTAGGCAAAAATGCTCCCAAAGACGCTAAATTCTCGGTTGTCTCAAACCCTGAATTTTTACGGGAAGGAACAGCAATTTACGATGCTAACAATACTGATAGGGTTGTCATGGGATCAAAAGATACCAAAGCCTTAGATAAAATTGCCTCTTTGTATTCTCATCTTAACGCTCCAATCGTCAAATGCGATTTAAGAAGCGCTGAATTAATTAAATATGCCTCCAACGCTTTTTTGGCAACAAAAATTAGCTTTATTAACGAGATTGCCAGGATCTGCAATAGCGCGGGTGCAAATGTAAAAGTAGTTGCCGAGGGAATGGGGCTAGATAAAAGAGTTGGAAGGGCTTTTTTAAACGCTGGAATTGGCTATGGTGGATCTTGTTTTCCTAAAGATGTAGAGGCTTTGTATAGAACAAGCTCCGACCACGAGTACGATTTTAGGTTGTTAAGAGGTGTAATGGATGTAAACGAAAGACAAAAATACTTTTATCTGGAGCAAATTTTAACTCACTTTAAGGGTAATATTGCAGGAAAAACCTTTGCCTGTTTAGGGTTGGCATTTAAAAATAATACCGATGACACCAGAAAATCTGTTGCCATAGAAATTGTAAAAATGTTACGAGGCGAAGGGGCGTTATTGCGGGTGTTCGATCCTGCCGCCATGGAAAATGCCGAGAAAATTTTGGGGAATGGGGTAGTTTATTATGCAAAATCAGCAGCGGATGCCCTTAAGGGCTCGGACGCTTTATGCATTCTTACCGAGTGGCAGGAATTTGCCGAACTGGATTTAGGCAAGGTAAAAGGGGCGCTAACTGGAGATGTGATTTTTGACGGTCGCAACCTTTTTGATCCCAAAAAAGTCAAAAAAGCAGGATTAAAATATTATGGGATTGGGAGGAGATAATTTAGGGTAAAGTGTAGTACATACTTGACACTTTGGTAGGGTTATTGTCAATTACAACTTTAAGATTTTGTAAGAGATTCGAAAATCTTTAAATATAAGTTACCTTGGGTCTTTGGGTAGCAACTTGTAGATAACAGAATTTAAAGTTGTTTTATCTCAGATTATTTTTTCCATTTGCTACAAGTGTTTACACTCCGGTCGTTTTTTAAGTGATTAAATATAAAACCAGTTGCAAAACCTAAAGTGTTTACTAGACACTCTACAGTGAATACAACGGATTCAATAGCATTTAGGCTTGATACGAATTCTGTAAAGTAGCCACCCAAGCCCCCAGTTAAAAAATATGTGGAAAAACGCAATCTTCTTTTTTGTTCGTTGTATAGGCATGGGAAATTTTCCTTTAGCATACCAAAAGCTCTACCTTCTCGGCGTTTGTATCTAAATTGATTTAATAGTGAGGACTTATACTCGTATTCTATTGTGCTATCAGTACAAATATCTATTTGTGTGTAAGGTATGGTCAGATTGAGTTTTATATCCTCATATAAATGACCTGTTTCTATAAATGGGTAGGTATTTATACCTCTTGTGATGTTAAGACGACCTGTTAGAATCTTGTACATCTTGTTTTTTGAGGAAAAAATAACTTTCTTTTTTATAACAGTAGCCCGTATCCTTTGTAGGAAATTTCCTTTGATTATCGGTATGCACATTGGTTTAGCCCCAAGAATATTTGGGTTTTTTTCCATAAATTCGACTAATGTACATAGAGCCCCGTGCTTAATTTTTATATCCCCATCCATCATAACTACATAATTGTAGGTATTTTTTTTAATGTGGTACAAAATTGTATTAACGCCATGTACTTTTCCGCGATTTTGTCTTCCTCTAAGATGTCGTATTTTGTTCTGGTAAAGATTAGATAGATCTTTTACAATATTTTCCGTACTGTCAGTGGGTCTGTCGGTATAAACAAAAACTTTAATCTCGGTTGGGCTGTTAAATTGCTCTTTAATTATGCTAGTAAGTAGGCTCTCTATATTATTAGCTTCGTTATGTACCACTAATCCAATAGCAATTTTCATAGTATTAGGCACAAACTTTGTTATAAAATTTGAGATGTTTGTTTATGACTTTTGGCATAGCACATAGTTCCTTTACTGTATTTCGAGCGGTAAGTCCAATCTCGTTTGTCTCCGCAACAGTTAAATGCGCAATTTTTTTGGTAAAACTATTTACATTATTTTCGTCGTACAAAAACCCGTTTTTATTGTTTGTTATTAAATCTTTCATTCCAGATATATTAGCTGGGGCGATGGGGCATAAACCACAGGACATGGCTTCCAAAAGAGAGTTGGACATCCCCTCGTCTTTACTGGCGATCATAAAAATATCTGCACTTCTTAAGTAATCCCCAATTTTTTTATTTGGGATCTCATCCAACCATTTAATTATTGGGTACTTTCTCTTTAACTCTTTAACTATGGTTATCATTTCTGGGTGAGTAGTTCTCCCGATAATAGTCATAGAAGCATTGTTATTGTGGGATTGGATTCTGCTAAATAGTTCAACCAGACCAGGGATATTTTTTTGAGGTGAGAGTCTTCCAGTGTATATAAAGTTTTTTTCCATGTTTATTGCTTTAGTTGGCTTTTTAATGTAGAAAAAATTGGTATCTACCGGATTGGGGCAGATAAAAAGTCTCTTACGAGGTATGCCTATCTTTATTAATTCTCTACTTATCTCCTTTGAAATACAATGAAAATAAATATTATTATATTTTAATAAAAGTTTCAGATTGGATTTAATATCTGTAAGAGCCTTAGTGTAGATGATTTTGATTATTACAGGCTTACCTTTGTTGGTTATTGCTTCAAACGCGTTTGAGTCCTTAAGATATAATGTGTAATTAAAGTACACTATGTCAGCTTTTGGTAAAACTCTATTTAGGGCTTGATAGTGTTTTTCTATTACCTGTTTTTTCCATTCTGTAGAGTTGGTAATTTTAATATTTCTAGAAAGACCGACCTTTGTAATATTGTTTTTAACTAGTTGTCTAGATTTTAGAAAATCTCCTTTTGAATTAACATTTGAGGTTATAAGAAATACCTTTGCCTTTTTACTATTTTTTAAACCATTCATAATCTTTTCCAATGAGATTTCTGCTCCTCCTATGTAAGGTTTATAAAAAGGGTTAATAAAGGCTATAGAAACTTTCTGTTTGGTTTTCATACCTTTCTAACGAGAGATAATACTATAAAGATAAAGAAATTCAGTTTAAAAATACTGCATCGTGCGGAAAATTAGTTTTGGGGATCATTCCTTTTTAGGGGATTGCTCCTTAATACTAACCTCCGCACGATTTGTGTCATCCTAGATGTGGATGACGGTCGGTTCGGACAACTGAGCCCATTCGAGTTGTTCTGCGGGGCGGGTGACCTTGGAGGCCATCTTGGCGTTGTGCTTAGCCAAGCGTTCTGGGTCAAAGCTTGAGGTGTCCCACGCTACCCCTTCGATTGTCACGAGCTTGGCGATTGACGACCTGAGGTCCTCTAGGGCAGATCCTGTCGCCAACTCCTCGACCCCGGCCGTGCTTGGATCCTCCGGAATGCCGTCGCCGATGAGGGGGAAACCAATGGGATAGAGATACTCCGGGTTCCACAGCGCGAGCGTGTTCCATGGGAACATACGGCCGTTTGCCGGGCCGTGATATCCTTGTTGGAAATCATGCCCTAGCATTGCTGCCCCGACCACATACGTTTTCCTGTCCATGTGATCCATGAGCGACATGACGACCTTGGCGTTCAGGACGACCTCTGTTGATGCGAACAGCATGCCTACTCCAGTTGCCAGTTCCTTGCGAGCGGCAAGGAGAATCGCATTTAGGGGCATTACGAACTTGCCCCATGGTTGGACGCCGAACACGACGACCTTCTCGCCCCACGGAGCGTTCAAGGCGCCGGACTTGTCCTCTGCCACATTTACTGCGACATAGACTTTCTCGGCTCCGGATGCGAGGGCACCGAGAACGAACGCTCGAAGCTTCCTCAAAGACGCTTCAGCGTTTTCCGCTTTGGACTCGAAGAACCGAGTCCCCACGACGAACTTTTCCATCGAAGACTCCTTTTTGAGTGTGGGGTTTTGTGCAACTTGGCAATCCAAGCCACAATGTCGGCATTGTACCATAAAAACCTATAGTCTGTCAAGAGTGTACCAGAAGTCACATTGTGCTAAAATATCTCTTGTGATCGGAAAAAATATATGAAGATCTTACATATTACCTACGAATATCCTCTGCCTTGGTTTGGCATAGCCCCCAATATTTATGAGCTTATCAAAGCTCAAGTTAGGTTGCCTGGCAACGAGGTTACTGTAATTAAAGGAGGTTTTGACAAACCTGTTATGTCGCATAGGAATTTACGGATTATCGGAGTACCTCATTTGATACCAGGGTTGGGACATTTTTTTTCCACATCCCCTTTTTCTCTTTTTGGATACCTCTATTTGAAGATGTTCAATAAAGTTGATGTTGTCATTGGGCATAACCATGTTACATTTTGGTTTAGTTTATACAAATTGCTTTTTGGAAAACTAGATAAAACTCCTTATATAGCTTATTTTCATACAGTGGCGTCTCAAACAGAGGAAATATGGAGAGTTCATGGCGAAGAGGCAAGCTTTTTAGAGAGGCATTTGGAATTACCGCTACGCAGAATAGCTGAAAAAATGGCTTTGAAAACCGCCGATTTCGTTTACGGAGAGTCTTGGGAGATATTAGAGGACCTTGGGGTGGGTGAAAATAGTTACAGCGATGTCTTGTTTCCTGGTATAGATTCAAGACACTACTCCACGAAGTTCAAGGGTCTTAGGAGTTCTTACTCTTTTGAAGGAAAAAAGGTTATCCTGTATTGCGATTATATTTCTTCTTATGGCAAGGCGGATTTGTTAGTTGAAGTGTTAACAAAGCTTCCTAAAGATTACAGTTTAATGATTGTAGGAGATGCTGAAGTAAAATTTTTACAAAAGTTAAAAGATAAAATTTCAAAACTTAATTTAGATAATAGGGTAACTGTAAAAGAAAATGTATTTTACAGAGAGTACATACAATATTATCAAACTTGCGATATTGTAGTGCTTCCTTCTGTGCGTAAATCTAGTCATATTCGTATAATAGAAGCGCTAGCAAGTAGCAAACCGGTTCTTTGCTACATTCCTAGACCCGAGCGTAAAACGGAAGCTGTTATAAATGAGTATTGTCAACGTATATTAAAGCTCGAGCCCGAATATATTGCAAATAAAATAAGGCACATTCTAGATAGCCCTCCTAAAATTAATGTGGATAAGGTTAAAAGCGAATACGATTGGTCCACACGGGCTAAAAAAATGGAGGATGTTATTAATAATTTAGTATGAATATACTATTAACTGGAGTCGCGGGTTTTATCGGTTCTAATCTGTTGAATACTTTGTTGAAAAAAGGCCACTTTGTTGTGGGGCTTGATAATTTTAATGAGTTTTACAACCCTCGAATTAAGCGGTTTAATGTAGAGGGTTATCTAAAAAATGATAATTTTGTTTTAGTTGAAGGAGATATAACAAATGAGGATTTTTTATCCAACCTTTTTTCTGGTTGGGGAATAGATTCTATAGTGCATCTGGCTGCGTGGGCGGGGGTTACCACCTCTTTTAAAAAACCCATTTTGTATGGAAACACAAATCTTATGGGTACTCTAAATCTTTTGGAAATGGCGCGAAATTATGGGATTTATGATGTTGTGTTGGCATCGTCCTCTTCTGTTTATGGTAATTGCGAGAAAGTTCCGTTTAAGGAAACTTTTGGAGTTAGCAGGCCAATATCTGTTTATGCCGCTACCAAAAAATGCGATGAGGTTATTGCTTATACATATTCTTATCAGTTTGGTACAAATATATCCTGTTTGAGATTTTTTAACGCATTTGGTCCCAGACAGAGGCCGGATATGGCTGGAATTTCGTTTATAAGAAAAATTTATAACGGGAATACTTTGCCTATTTATCAAGATTTGGATTTAACAAGCAGAGATTATACTTATATTGACGATATTTGTTGGGGTATAAATGCTGCTTTAGAGAACCGTTTTGATTATGAAATTTTTAATTTAGGAAATTCCGAACCTATTACCCTCGGTGAATTGATAACAACAACGGAGGAAGTGGTGGGGAAGAAAGCTAAAATTAAATTTATGCCTGTAAGGAGAGGGGAAGTAACTAGAACTTTTGCCGATATTTCTAAAGCAAAAAAATTGTTGGGATATGTTCCGAAGACAAGTTTTAGGGAAGGCATTCAGAAAACTTATGAGTGGTTTTTGTCTACCCCGCAATGGTACAAAGATTTGCCATGAAAGCAATAATTACAGCTGGCGGGCGAGGAACGCGTTTAAGACCCTTTACCCACTCCAACAATAAACATCTTTTGCCCATTGCTAATAAGCCGATGATCCTGTATCCGCTAGAACAAATACGGGATGCCGGAATAAAAGAGATTGGAATTATTGTCAACGAAACCCGCGCCGAAATAGAAAACCTACTTGGTGACGGCTCTACATTTGGAGTATCTCTTACCTATATTTTTCAAGAAAAGCCACTGGGGATTGGTCATTGTCTAAAGATTTCGGAAGAATTTTTGCGCGGGACGGATAAATTTGTAATGTATTTGGGGGATAATGTCTCGGCTCTTGGAATTAAGGTTTTTGTAGAGGATTTTGCAAAATCTGATAAAAATGCCGTAATGTCCTTAGTTAAAGTTGACGATTTGGAAAAGTTAAAAGCTTGGGGGGTGGCAGAAATAGAAGGTGATAGGGTGGTGAGAGTGGAAGAAAAGCCGCAAAACCCCAAACCCAACCATCTAGGCGGGGCGGGGATTTATTTTTTCGACTCCAACGCCTTTAAGGCTTTTAGTGGAAAGGATGCCATTGTGCCGTCAAACCGGGGGGAATACGAGATAACCTCGGGAGTTTACCGGTATTTAATTAATCACGGATACAAGGTTGGGTATTACAACATTACGGGATGGTGGAAAGATACAGGGAGAATGGAAGATTTAATAGAGGCAAACAGGCTAGTTCTGGATAAATTTGACGGTTTTGAGGTAAAGGGAAAAATTGATGCAAATTCAAAAGTAGTGGGCGATATAAAATTGGGTATTGGATCAATTATAGAAAACTCAAATATACTCGGACCCGTAGTTATTGGTGAAAATGTAATTATTAAGAATTCCAAAATTGGTGCCTATACTGCGGTGGGTGACAACTGTCAAATTGTAAATTCCGAAATAGAAAATAGCATTTTAATGAATGGGGCAAGCCTTACCAATTTGCAAAATGTTTCGTCAAGCTTAATTGGTTCTAACGCCAAGATTAAAAAGAATGGCGGCGCACCGAATGTAAGTAGTATAGTGGTTGGAGATGATAGTGTTATAAGCCTTGCTTAATATGAAAATACTAGTCACAGGAGGTGCTGGATTCATTGGCTCGAACTTCATCAAATATTGGGTTAAGGAACACCCTAGCGATTCTATTGTTAACTTAGATAAACTTACTTACGCGGGGAATTTAGAGAATTTGCGAGAAGTGGAAAATCATCCAAAATATAAATTTGTCAAAGGCGATATTTGTGACAAGGATTTGATCGAAAAATTATTTCGCGAATATAAAATTGACACGGTTGTTCACTTTGCCGCCGAGTCGCATGTGGATCGTTCCATCCTCGATCCGGGGC
>JAHINB010000012.1 GCA_018896215.1 Patescibacteria group bacterium | reverse complement strand
CTAAATTATTTAATAAATTGATTCTTAATCGTCATGTAACCATAAATAAAAGTTGTTGCCAGACACATAAAAGGGTTAATAAACCAAGCCACATCGTGAATCTTTGTATAACCTTTTATAGCATCCCATGTCGGCTTAACTAAAGTCAAACTAAAAAAGACATACTTGGCAACCGCCCATTCGTCTCCTTTCATGACAACACTATAACGACGATGGGCATGGTGTTCAAAATGATAACTCTCGGCAAACATTAATCTTCTCCTAATATATACCCAAAATCCGCTTAAATTAGTTAGGTGAATTAGGGAATTTTTAACAAAACCAAACTCATTATGCCCATTCTTAATAACATCTACCATAACATCTATAGGATAATGATATTCTGGTCTAACATCTGCATTCTCCGCAACCAATTTTCTCCGCATTAAACAGCCATTGGTTCCGATTGTGGGAATTTTTCGGGGGTCGCTTTCAAATTTAACCAGATAATAGTTTCCTTTGTCAATCGCCTTGCCCAAGTTAATCCAATGGTCTGCATTCTGGGGTAATCGATCGGCCTTACCCAAATAATACGGTAGTGGCTCGCTAATGCCAAAAAGTGAGCAGTAGCGATCCATAAGTTTGTAATTTGGAGAGTAATCATAGTAGCTAGTTTCTGTTGCCACCATTTTGGGGTTTTCTAAAAGTGGCATAACCATATCCTTTAACCAAGTTGTTGTGGGAATAAAATTATCATGATCCAAAATTAGAACCAACTCTCCTTTAGCCTTATTAAAGGCTACTCCTCGGTTGTACTCGGCATGCTGTTTTTCCTTTGGAATATTGATTACAGTTGCATGATATTTTTTGGCAATTTCCAATGTCTTATCCGTAGAACCACCATCACCTAAGATAATTTCAATCTTCTCTTGAGAGTAATCTTGACCCCGAACCGCGGATAAACACCGATCTAGTGTTCTGCCAGAATTATATGTTGCGGTAACAATAGAGATTGTTGGCCAGATTGTATTTTTCATTTCTTGGTAACAAAATCTAGTAATACTTCCCAAATTTTGGCGGGAAGAAACCTGTGCAAGAGGGTCGTAATATGCGCATCATTTCCCAATAAAATTCTAGCTGGGGGGTTACTATCTTCTACCACCTTTACAATAGTTTTGGCAATCTTTTCTTGGGAAACCATGGGCATTAATGTTTTTATAGCCCAAAACTTTTCTCGAGCCGGAACATGAGGAAGCTTTTTTTCTTGATCGTTTTTTCCTTTAGCAATTGCTCCTGGCGCGATATTTGTTATCCAAATTCCTTCGGGAAGCTCGTGTCGCCAAGCTAAAGACAAACCCTCCAAGGCAAATTTTGAGGAGCTATAAAGACCGAAATTGGGTAAAGAAATCGACCCATTTAACGAAGTAATATTAATAATGCGACCAAATTTTTGCCGTTTCATCTGCGGAATTACCTCCTTAATGAGCCGAAAGGCACCAACGGCATTAATATTTAAAATGTTTAAATAGTCTTGAACACTAAATGATTGCGTTAGACCGACTAAAGTAATTCCTGCATTGTTGATCAAAACATCCAAGCGTTTTTCCTTGGAGATTATTTTTTTAACAGCCCGCCCACAACTATCGTCATTTGTGATATCAATATTAAGTGGAAAAACATTGCTAAAGGAATCTTTCCAATCTTTTTGAAGCGCTTTTACATCATCCTCCCCCTTTACCCCAGCATAAACAATAAAACCCACCCCGGAAAGTTTTTCTGCCAAAAACTCCCCCAGTCCTCGGGAACAACCGGTGATTAAGACTACTTTTTCTTTCATATGTTATCCTTTGACTTCCCATTCTCTTTTTCAGCGTCTACGGAAGTTTTGGGTTTAATGAAATGAGAGATTAGTTTTACTCCAGCATCTTTCCAAAACTTTGGGGATTTAAAACTTACTGCCGTTTGATTGGGATCGAAGTCTAACAGGTGACCCAAAAGCTTTTTTCCTGCCATGGCAAAGAATTTAATATCATCAACATTTCGGATACTTAAAACCTTACGAAAAATATATTGCGGAGAAAAAAAGGCCGAATACAACTCTTGGGTTAATTCCATAAGTTTTTCCGTGCTGTAGGGAGTCTTCATTACCGGTTCCCGCATATCATAGTCATCGTAATCTTCGGTTAACAACCAACCATTTTCCTTAGCCTGTTTCCAAAGTGGAGTTCCCGGATAGGGAATAATAATTGTTGCCTGCATGGTATAAAAATACCCTTTTTTAAAGCAATATTTAGCCACGGCTATGGTTCTTTTGGCGTCCTCGTACGATTCCCATGGGTAACCCAGCATAATAGTTGCGTGCGGTTCGAGGCCGGCTTTTGATGCCATGCGCGCGCCGTTGATGGTATCTTCCTCTTTGGTTCCTTTGTCCAACATATCCAAAGTTTTTTGGTTACCAGATTCCATCCCATAAAGCAAAAACCTAAAATTGGCAGCTTTCATCAGATTATATTGCTCTTGGTTTAAGGCATTAAAGCGCATGTTGCAACTATAAACCACCTTTTTGTTGTAACCGCTTTCAATTAAAAGTTCGCAAAATTTTTTCAGCTTAGGACCAATAAACATTGTCCCAGCATCGTCAAAAATCTCCTTGACACGATATTTATCTACAACGAATTTAACTTCAGCAAAGAGGCGTTCTGGGGACATACTGCGGTAACTGCCTCTAGGATTAAGGCTGTGGTCCCAAATACAAAAGGTACACCTGTTCCACCAACAATCACGACCCGAATACATATAGGTTGCCGGGGTATATTTGTAATTGCCATTTTCAAAGGCGTAAAGTTCCCACCTAGTCAAATCTCGATCAATAAACGGCAAATCATCTAAATTGTGTTTTAGACTGATAGCGCCAGAGTTAATGATTTTTTTACCCTCTCGTTGATAAACCCCACCATCTAACTTGGTACCTTTTGTAAGATGATTTAATAAACTAACCAGAATAAAATCGTAATCTCCGCCGATAATCACATAATCCACGACGCATTTGGCAAACGACTCTTCGGGAAAAAAAGTTACATGATCGCCAACTAAGATTATTTTTATGTCGGGGATTTTGGATTTAATGTCATCAATTATTTTCCAGTGAGCTTTAATTACCGGAGCTTTAGTTTCTATGACAAGATAATCGGGGCTGGTGGCTTTAAGCTCATAAACCCAATCTTCGTATTTCTTTTTTTCGGCAATGCCATCCATCCAATAAACCGTGTATCCAGCTTCTTTTAACATAGTCGCACCATACGCTGGCACCATTGGATAGATATATGTTGGAGCATTAAAATATTGGAATTGGCGATTTTGAGACAAGAGCGGGGTGCCTTTGTTAGTTTCTATGGGTGGATAACCAATAACAATTGTTGACGTTCTTTTTCCTGTTTTTTCTTTTGCCATTTTTAGATTCTATCACTTGATACTAAGCTCTTCCATAGTTATCTTTCATCTTTCTCTTAAAAAACCCCCGCAAAAACTGCGCTCCGTACCAAAAATGCGTCAAAAATACTCCAGGGATTGTGAGCAATGATATTGTCAAATTTCTGCATTTACCAAACACCCAAATCGCATTTGCAATCAACAATATCCCGTATATCCCTAATCCCCCCAATAGCCCTAGTTTGACCAATTGAAAACCAAACGGTAAAAGCAGTATGCCTCCTATCAGACCAATGCTAAACAAACTTGGTATAAAATAAAACCATCTTCGAGAGGTTGCGGGCAGAATTCTGGCAAAATGCCCCCTATGCAACCCAAACCGACCGTTTTGGATTAAATGTTTCTTAAATAACGGTCGTCTGTGGTGATAAACCAGAGCCTTGGGATCATAAACTATTTTAGAAACTCCATCCCGAGTCAATTCCAAACATAGTTTTGTATCCTCCCCAGGAAAATAACCCGAGTCAAACCCGCCCACTTTGATAAAGTTCTCTTTTCTAACTAATAAATTAAATGAGGGGTAATCATCTACAAATCTCTTTTTAGAAGGAAAAAATCTGTAATTTGAGCCGAACCCGCCCAACGGACTTGCTGAAACCCAACCAGATGCTTTTTCTAGGGTTGATGCTGTCTCTGGGGTAAGACCAGGCCCACCAACCGCAACAACAGACGGATCATTAAAATTTTTGACCGCTTCGGCAAGCCAGTTTGGTGATGGAAAAGCGTCATCGTCAATAAAGGCGAAGATTTCTCCCTTAGCGTATTTGATAGCTAAATCCCTTTTTTCCGCTGGACGATTTTTGAGATTCTTGTCATGGTAGAGACAAATCGGGTGAGACCCCTTTTTGGGTCTCACCCAAAAATGGGTCTCACCCCTTTTTTGTATTTCTTCCGTTGTGATAACTAAAATCTCACAGTTGAGATATCTCAAATCTTGATATTTAGGTAAAGACTCTTCTAAAAATTCATTCCATTTTTCGGCTATTATTATTATCGAAACCAATGGCGTACTCATATTAGTATGATAACTATTCTACTTGATATACTTTGTCTGTTGAGTCAATTCTATATTTATAAAAATCCAAATAATCAGCCCTGGTTTCTTTTTTATCTGCCCAACATTTTACCTTAAGTTTGGCATCAAACATAATCGGCCCAACTTTCCAATAGTCCCCAACACAATATTTTGCCTCACTAGCATTAATTTTATTGACCATCAGGGTATCAAACTTTTTTTGAGATTCCCTCTCTTTAGCATAACCAATAATAACTTTTCTTAACATGTCACCTTGAGAGAACAACCAAAATGACAGTGATACGAACAACGCGAGACTAAAAATACGGTTTTTTTTCCAGATGTAATATACAAAAAATACCGTAGAAATGACCAGGTTTGGCCACCAGGAGATTAAATATCTGGCAGAACCACTAAGCCCTGGAACAGCGGATAACGCAAAAAATATTGGAAAACAAAACGAAGCTACAAGAGAATAGTCTTTTAAAGCCAGCTTCTGATTCCTAACAATTTTTGTTAAAACCACTACTATTCCAAAGATTACGGGAAGAGCAAACAGCATCCAAAATCTCCCTAAATATGCTGGAAAAATTGCGGTCGTAAGATAATTAAACGAACTACCAAGATTAAAAACCCCGCCACTGACCCTGCTAAAAGAGTCTAAATAAGCATAAAAGGCAAAAGCCCCAAAGAAGAATGCGGAAATTGTTAAGAAGGCTTTAAGATACCTTACCCTTTCATCTATTTTGTATTTTGCGTACCACAAAAAATAGATTGCAAAAAATACTCCGATTATTGCTATTACACTAATATCAAAACCCCGAATTAAATCTTCGTCGATGGAAAACCTAAGTTTGCTCCTTAAAGTTTCTAGGGGATTAAAAAACATTCTTTTTTTAACGAAAAGATAATAGATAAAAGAAGACATCGCTAACATTATCAAACTAATAAACGAAACTTTTCGACTTTTGATCAACTCCTTAAGGAGGTAAAAAAATAAAAAACCCAAAACAATCGCAAGAGCAAAGGTATATTGCATATTAGAAATAAATGACACAAAAACCAAGAGACCTAACCCTAATAGATATTTTTCCTTTTTAGATTCGATCCACTTCCAAAGAAGATAAAAGGAGAAAAGTGATGAAAATTCAATAAAAGGATAGTTTGCCCAAGCTTTAGAATGGACTAAAAAATTTTCTGGGGACATTAAGTTGTACATCAAAATGCCAATAAAACCCCACTTCTTAGAAGAAAAATTGCAAACGATATAATAAATTAGGAGAGATGTTAAAATTGACCAGATGATGGTATTTATTCTCAAAACCAAGGGTGTAATTCCAAAAACCGCCTGAAATGGGAGGATTACATATGACTCCAATGCTCCCGAATAATTTTGGGTAGCAAAAAAAAGATAAAATTTTCTTAAATGGCTCATCTCATCTACCATTACCGACCACATTACCTCATCGGAGTCTAGTGGGATTACCAGAGTTCCAATGATTCTTAGGGCTAGTGTTAAAACCAGCCCACAAACGAGTAGTTTTCTTCCACGGATCATTTTTGGTAGTATGGTCACATTAGACATTGTATACTTTGGTAATGATAAATATCAAGGAATCGCTAAAGATTAACAAATATTTAATTTTTATTTTCGTGGTTGCTGTTTTTGCAACTTACTGCAACTCTTTAGGCAATTCCTTTGTATCTGATGATATCCCTATTATTTTGGGAAATCCCAATCTAGCAAATTTTTCTTACATCTTTAATAATTTGGCAACAATAATTAGCTCTTTAACCTATTTTATAATTGTTTCTTTGTTCGGAAAGAATCCCACATTTTTTAGACTGTTCAATATTCTGTTCCATGCTGGAAATGTAATTTTAATTTACTTTCTTGTTAAAAAGTTACACAACAAGAAGATCGCTGTTTTGACTTCGTTGATATTTGCAACTCACCCAATACTTTCCGAATCGGTGGCATGGATAAGTGGTGGTCCTTATCCTAGGTATTCGTTCTTCTTTCTTTTGTCTTTTTTGCTTTATATTTACAAAAACAAACATAATAATTTTTATACTTTTTCTATAATTTCTTTCTTTTTGAGTTTACAAAGCAACGACAAAGCCGTTCCACTACTTGCTATTTTTGTTTTATACGAGATGCTTTTTGGAAAGTTAAAAGAGAATTGGAAGAAAGTAATCCCCTATTTTTTAATGTCTGTTTTATATCTTTTATATTTTACTGTTTTCTCTGGATTATTTACAGCAAGAGTAACCGATTTAAATCTGGGGGCAGGGCAAGAGCCAGGACGAGATAACCCGTTGATTCAGATTCCAACAGCCATCACAGAATACTTAAAATTGATCTTTTGGCCACAAGGTTTAACCCTTTACCACAGCGAACTTTCATTATCATCTAATCAATTTGCGTTGAGGGTAATTGCCTTTTTAGTTTTTTGTGCCTTGGGAATTTGGGGATTCATAAGGAATCGAAAAGTTTTCTTCTGGCTAAGTTGGTTTGTCATTTCACTCGCAGTGACATTGACTCCTTTTAGGATCAGTTGGATTGTGGCTGAAAGGTATGTTTATCTGGGATCAATTGGGGTTATTGTGATTTTTTCGATGTTTGTTAATTGGGTTTTGGGGAGATATAAACTGCAAGGGTTATATTGGTCGTTGTTGATTTTAATCGTTTTTCCTTTGTCAATAAGAACAATCATTAGAAATGCCGATTGGAAAAGCCATGACACCTTATGGCTTGCCACCGCCAAATATTCCCCCAACAGTCCTCAAAACCATAACAATTTAGGCGATTATTATGGGCGAATGGGCGACCAAGAAACCGCAATCATAGAATTTAAAAAAGCCATTGAATTAAAACCCAACTATGCCGACGCTTACCACAATTTAGCCAATACTTATCAGCAATTAGAAAGATTTGATGAAGCGGTAGAAAATTACCAAAAAGCGATTGAATTTAACCCAGGTCTTTGGCAAAGCTATCAAAATTTAGGAGTAATTTATTATCATCAAAAAAACTTTGATGAAGCATTAAAATATTTTAAAGAATCATTAAAAATCAACCCCAACAATGATAATCTGCAAAAGTTAGTTGATGTTATCCGCTAAATATTGACCCTCATTTCCAATTCCTTGTCGTAAATCCATTTTCTCTTATTGGAGTCGTCATAGTAGTGCAATAAGCGTAAGCGGTAAACCACCCCCATAGCATCTAAAAGCGACCTCCAAAGCACCCCAAAACCAATTGCGTGAGTAAAATCGCTCTCATTGTAAGAAAGCTTTACTGGGGCTTCAAAAATCCTTTTAAAACCTAAATGCCTTGCCACCGCCAGCATTTCCATATCAAAAGCATAGCGTTTGATAATCAGCCGTGGCAAAACCTTTTCTAATACCCGTCTTTTAAATATTTTTAAACCCACCTGCGTATCTCGAACATTTATTCCAAGAAAAATTCGGGCAAAAGCTTGAGCTCCAAAACTAACTAGTTTTCGATGAAAGGGATAAATAACCTTAGAGGCAGGGTGTCTTTTACTCCCAATCATAATATCCGCCTCATACCAAAGCATATGCTCAATTAACATAGATATGCCGTTGGGATCAAGCTCCATTCCCGAGTCAATAAAAGCAATTAAATCCCCTTTGGCTCGCGCCATACCGTAGCGCACCGCATACCCTTTACCACGGTTGGTTTTATAACCGCAAACAATAATCTTTCCGCCAGCTGGCGGATTAATTTCTTTAAGTTTTTTTAGGGTCTTGTCGGGAGAACCATCATCAACGGCAATAATCTCAAAATCCCATCTGGTCTGAGAAAGAGTTTCCAAAATTCGTTTTAAGTCTTCTTTAATTGTCTTTTCCTGCTTGTAGGCGGGAACTATTACGGACAAAAGCATAGTGGTAAACTATGGTAGCAACTAGGGTTAATCCCATTGACAGTATACCAGCATAAATCAAGCCATTAATAGTCTTTGTTGATAAAACAACAAACCCTAAATACAAAAATAACCCACCAAGAAGAATTTTTCCGTAGGCAAAGCGCGCCGTAGCAAGATATATCGTAGAAAATAAAGATAAGATTGAGTAAAATGAAATATAGACAGCATAAATCCCCAAATGGGGAATTGCATCAATATAGCGGGAACCAAATAGCAGGTTAACAATGATCTGGGGAAAAAACCTGTAGATGGCAACAGCGCAGAAAAGCAAAGCCAGATAAATTTTTAAACTCCCCGCTATAAATTTATCTAACGACTCGCCTCGGGTAACTTTTTCGGAGATTATTGGAAAAACAATTGCCCCAAACCCCGAAACTCCAAAAAAAATAATTTTGCCGATAATGGCAACGGACGAATAAATACCTGCCAGTTCCGGAACAAGGTAATGTTTTGCCAAAATAGTATCCAAATTAAGTATTATTGTAATTGGGGCAATAATAATAACCGAAGACACTGCGTAAGAAAAAATGCTTCTGACAGGTGCAAAATCCAATTCAAATATATTCTTTAGATGTAGATTCTTCTTTAAAACCAAGCATCCTACAATAAAAACTAAGATAAATCCGAATAGCAAACCATAGAAAGCACCGATTACCCCGGAAAGCAAAATAATTCCCCCAATTCCAAAAAACAATTTGGCGACAGACGCGATAATCCCCAAAAAACTTGCGCCTTTAAACCGTAACAGTCCCTGTAAAAAAATTCCCGGAAGCCCCGAAACAAGACTGACTCCCGCAATAAGAGAGCATAATAGTATTGTATGTTGATTTGCAATATTGAGCCAAGAAGCGCTTTGTTTAGAAAACAAACCAAAAAACAACAGGAGAATTAAAGAAAAGAGTAAATTGATAACAACAAGACCCGAAAATAATTTTGTAAGAGAAGCAAAGTTTTGATGAACTTTGTACTCGGAAACTTTTTTAACAATGGCAGGATTTACTACAGCAAAGGGAAGAGTAATAATTCCAATTGCCGAAAACAACGCCACCAGCTCCCCATATTCCACAATTGATAAAGCTCGAGAGGCTAAGAGTTGGAAAAGGTAGCTGACAAAGCTAGACGCTAAATTAACTGTAAAAAACAGTGCAGGCCCGACATAAATTCGGTAAATTCGGGTACTACCCGATTCGGGTAGTACCCGCTTTTTTAGCGTGGATAAAGGGAAAAATCGTATGTCCATTTTATATTGTACTAGCAATGTTTCCCCACCACGATGTATTTTCTTTGTACCAACTGATTGTATTTTTAAGTTGTTCCTTAAACGAAAACTGCGGTTTCCAACCAAGTTCTCGTTCTATTTTTGACCAATCTACCGCGTATTTTCTGTCATGCCCCAACCTATCTGTAACAAATTCTATGTGAGATTCCAGGGAGTCACCAGGGGACATTTGAGAAATTATTTCTCTGACGACCTCTAAGTTAGAGTATTCTTTTTCTTTTTGCCCACCTACACAATAGGTTTGACCAATTTGTCCTTTGCGTAAAATTAAATCAATAGCTCTTACATGATCTTCCACAAACAGCCAATCGCGAATGTTTTTTCCATCTCCATAGACTGGAACTTTTTCCCCTTGAAGTAAATTAGTAATTGCCAGCGGAATCAGTTTTTCGGGATACTGATTGGGTCCAAAATTGTTAGAGCAATTAGAAATGGTTATGGGAAGACCAAAGGTATGATAAAACGCCCTTACTAAATGATCCGAGGATGCTTTGGATGCTGAATAAGGCGAACGGGGATCGTAGGGGGTACTCTCCCTAAATTTTTCTGGTGATGTAATGTCTAATGATCCAAAAACCTCATCGGTAGAGATGTGATGAAAGCGCTTAACTTTATTTTTTAAAGTAGCGTCTAGTAACACTTGTGTACCAAGTACATTAGTGGTGATAAAGGGAGTG